>NZ_JBEOMB010000166.1:0-12449 GCF_046000175.1 Rhodoplanes sp. SY1 | reverse complement strand
CCCGCCGTGGCCACGACCGGCGGTGGTGGTGGCGGCGGCGCCCCCTCGACTCCGCCAGCGGCGGCGGCGGCGGAGGCGGCGGCGGCTTCGGGGCCGTCGTGACCGGCAGCGGGACGCTCGGAACCCTCGGCGTCGCCGTGTCCGGCGGGTCGGGCGGCACCGGCGGCGGCGGCGGCAGCATCAGTCGCGGCATCGGTGGTGCCGGCGGCGGCGGCGGGCATGGGCTGGTGCTGACCGGCGCCGCCCCCGCCCTCGTCACGGCCGCGCCCGTCACCGGCGGCAGCGGCGGCGCCGGCGGCGCTGGCACTAACGTCATCACCGGCGGCAGCGACGGCGGGGCCGGCGGGGCCGGCGGGGCGGGAATCGTGGCCGTCTCCGGGGCGATGCTCACCATCGGCGGCGCCGTCACCGGGGGCGCAGGCGGCGCCGGGGGCACGGCTTCGGGCATCGAAGTCGGCGGCGCCGGCGGGGCCGGCGGGGCCGGCATCAGCGGCGCGGACCTGACCGTGATCGTCACTGGCGCGGGTTCGGTCGCGGGCGGCGCCGGCGGGGCCGCAGGGGGCGGGGGCAGTTCTCCCGGTGCCGCCGGCGCGGCGGGCAACGCCATCACCTTCTCGGGCGGCACCAACCTGCTCGAGCTTCAGGCGGGCGCGACCATCACGGGCGATGTGGTCGCCACCGGCGGCGTGAACGACACGCTGCGGCTCGGCGGAACGGCGAACGGCACGTTGTCTTCGGCGCTGATCGGCCCGGCCGCGCAATATCGCGGCTTCGACCTGTTCGTGAAGACCGGTGCGAGCGTCTGGACGCTGACCGGGGCGACCACGCAGGTGACGCCGTGGACGATCGATCAGGGCACGCTGATCGCGCCCGCGACGGGCGCGCTCGGCGCCGCGGCCGGGACCGCGACCGTGACCGGGTCGACCGCGGTCCTCGACCTCGGCGGCGTGACGCACACGCTGGCGGGCGTGAGCCTCGCCGACGGCGGCACGCTCCGCAACGGCGCGCTCGCCGCACCGGTCACCTCCAGCGGCGGGTTCGTCGACGCGATCGGCGGCACGGCGAGCCTGACCACGACCGGCGGCACCACGACGGTGACCGGGGCGAACACCTACACCGGGGCGACGACCGTGGTGGGCGGCACCCTGCTGGTGAACGGCTCGATCGCGTCATCGAGTGGATTGACCGTGGACGCGGGCGCGACGGTGGGCGGCACCGGCACGCTGCCGACCGCGGTGATCAACGGGACGCTGTCGCCCGGCAACTCGATCGGCACCATCACGGTCACGGGCGACCTGACCTTCGGCGCGGGCAGCGTCTATGCCGTCGAGGTGTCGCCGACCACCGCCGACCGCACCAATGTGACCGGCACCGCGACGCTGAACGGTGGCAACGTCCAGGCGGTGTTCGCGCCGGGCAGCTACCTGGCCCGGCGGTACACGATCCTCAACGCGACCGGCGGCCTCGGCGGCACGACCTTCGGCGGCTTGAGCACGTTCAATCTTCCGCAGAGCTTCCTCGCCGGGCTCAGCTACGATCCAAACAACGTCTATCTCGACCTGACCGCGGCGCTCGGGCTGGGCGGCGGGCCGCTCCCCGGCAACGCGCAGAACGTCGCCGGTGCCATCAACGGCTATTTCAACAACGGCGGGGCGCTGCCGCCGAACTTCGTCAGCCTGTTCGGCCTGACCGGAAGCAATGTCGCCGGCGCTCTCACCTCGCTGTCGGGCGAGGCGACCACCGGGGCGCAGCAGGCCGGCATCAAGCTGACCAATCAGTTCCTCATCCTGATGCTCGACCCGTTCGCCTATGGGCGTGGCGGCGCTTTTTCAGGCGGCACTGCGGGGACCGGCGGGGCGCTGGCGCTCGTGGGCGACGAGACGCTGCCGCCCGAGGTCGCGCTCGCCTATGCCAAGGTGATGAAGGCCCCGCCGATGTCGGTGCCGGCCGCGGTCGCGCCGCAATGGAGCGCCTGGGGCGGCGCCTTCGGCGGCACCAGCAAGACCCAGGGCGACGCCTTCGCCGGCTCGCATGATCTCACCGCGAAGACCGGCGGCTTTGCGGCGGGCCTCGACTACAAGGTCGTGCCCGGCACCGTGATGGGCTTCGCCCTCGCCGGCGGGGTCACCAACTGGGATCTCGCCGGCGGGCTCGGCGGCGGCAATGGCGACGCCGTCCAGGCCGGCGTCTACGCGGTGACGCGGCCGGGCCCGTGGTATCTGGCCGGGGCGCTGAGCTTCACCCAGCACTGGATGAAGAGCGAGCGCACGGCGTTCGCCGGCAATCGCCTGGAAGGCCGCTTCGACGCGCAGAGCTACGGCGGCCGGATCGAGACCGGCTGGCGCGTCGCCACCCCGCTCGGCGGGATCACGCCCTACGCGGCCCTGCAGGCGCAGCGATTCCATATGCCGGGCTTCGCCGAAAGCGACCTCGACGGCGGCGGCTTCGGCCTCGCCTACACCAGCCGCAATGCGAACGCGACGCGCAGCGAGCTGGGGGCGCGGTTCGAGCGGCTGGTGGCGGTCTCCGACACGGCGCTGGTCGCCCTGCAGGCGCGCGCCGCCTGGGCGCACGACCGGGTCAGCGACGCGACTGCGACGCCGATGTTCCAGGCGCTGCCGGGGGCGAGCTTCGTGGTTTTCGGAGCAACCCCGGTGCCCGATCTCGCTCTGCTCTCCGCCGGAGCCGAGCTGCGGCTCGCCAGCGGCTGGTCGCTCGCGGCGCGCTTCGACGGGGAGCTCGCCGGTCGCGGCCACACCTATGCCGGCACCGGGACGGTCCGCTGCGCGTGGTGAGGCGACGGAGCGCCGGCTTCCGCCTCGAGTCGATCTCGGACCAGGCCGGCGCCGGGTGTCGCACCCGACGCGCGGATCCCGAGCGCGCCGATCTTGTCCGGCGGCCCGGCGCCACCATCGCGGCCCGTGGCCGCCCTGGAGCGCCCGTCCGGATGGTGTAAGCTGCCGGCTCGCAAGGACCCGACGCCTCACGTGCCGATCCCCCCGCCCGCCTCGCCCTCCTTCGCCCGCCCGATCGCCGTGCTGTCGCTCGCCGCCTTCGCCAGCCAGGCGCAGGTGCGGGCCGCCGACACCGTGCTGCCGCAGATCGCCGCCGACTTCGCCGTGACGGTCGGGGCCGCCTCGGTGGTGGTGTCGTCGTATCTGGTCGTCCACGGCACCCTGCAGCTCGTCAGCGGGCCGGTCGGCGACCGCTTCGGCAAGTACCCCACCGTGACGATGGCGGTTGCCCTCGCCTCGCTGCTGGTGCTCGCCTGCGCGCTGACGAGCACGCTCGCCGGCCTCACCGCGATGCGGCTCGCCTGCGGCGCTGCCGCGGCCTGCATCATCCCGCTCGGCATGGCCTATATCGGCGACACCGTGTCCTACGAGCGGCGCCAGCAGGTGCTCGGCCGCTATCTCGGCGGCCAGGTGATGGGCCAGCTGTTCGGCCAGGCGGCCGGCGGCATCGTCGGCGACGCGTTCGGCTGGCGCGCCGTGTTCGTCGTGCTGGGCGGCATCTTCATGGTGGCGGCGCTGGCGCTCGCGGTCGAGCTCGCCCGCAACCCGCTGACCCGCACCCGCGCCGACGATGGCCCGCGGATCGGCATGATCGCCGGCTACGGCCTCGTGCTGCGCAACCGCTGGGCTCGCACCCTCATGCTGATCGTGTTCGTCGAGGGCGCCCTGATGTTCGGCGGGCTCGCCTATGTGGGCGCCGACCTCGTCGCCCGCTTCGGGTTGAGCTTCACCCTCGTGGGCGTGGTGCTCGGCAGCTTCGGGCTCGGCGGGCTGATCTATGCGAGCGCGGTGCGGATTCTGGTCGGCCGGCTCGGCCAGGTCGGCTTGTCGATCGGCGGCGGCGCCACGCTGGGGCTCGCCTATGCGATCCTGGCGCTGACGCCGCGCTGGTGGCTCGCGCCGCTCGGCGTGATGCTGCTCGGGCTCGGCTTCTACATGCTGCACAACACCCTGCAGACCAACGCGACGCAGATGTCGCCGGAGGTGCGCGGCACCGGCGTGGCGCTGTTCTCGTCGTCGCTGTTCCTGGGCCAACCGCTCGGCGTCGCGGTGTGGGCGCCCGTCTACGACCGCTTCGGCGCGCGCCCGGTGTTCCTGGTCACGGCCGTGCTGCTGCCGCTCATCGGGCTGTGGTTCGCGGCGAAGCTGCGAGCCCGCGCCCGCGCGGTCTGAATCCGGCAGAGCGTCGCGGCGTTTCGAGCGACTCAGTTTCGGCCGCGGGAGACGCGCTCGATCTCGGCCCGCACCAGCCGCTCGACCATCTGCGGGAGGTTGTCGTCGAGCCACGCCTTGAGCATCGGCCGCAGCATTTCGCGGACGAGATCCTCCAGCGTGCGGGCGTTCTGCACCAGCACCGTGTGGGCGAGCGTGTTGAAGGCCGAATCGACCGCCGCCGAGGTGGTGGCCGACAAGAGCGGCCGCCCCTCCTCGACCGGCCTGGCCGGCGCCTCGTCCCAGCCGGCCCGCTCGCTGAACACGACGTCGGACTGGCCGTCGACCTTGCGCAGGCCGGGCGGTGCCGTGCGCATCGATTCGGTGAGCTGCAGCACCTCGTCGACGGGCGCGCGGGCGACCGGAGGCGCGGGCGGAGCCGGCGGAGGAGGTGGTGGCGGAGGCGGCGCCACGGCGACCGGTTCGGGCTCCGGCGGCGGGGGCGGCGGCGGCTCCTCCTCGGGCTCGGGCGTCGAATCGAAGCTCGCGAACAGCGCGTCGATGTCGTCCTGGCTGTTGGTCGCGTCGGCCGCCTTGGCGGGGGCGGCAGGTGCCGGAGCAGGTGACGGAGGGGGCGCCGGCGCGACGGCGACCGGCGCGGGCTTTGCCTCGGCCTTCGCTTCGGCCTTGGCCGGAGCGGCGGGCTTGGTGGTTTCGTCGTCGGCGATGATCCGGCGAATCGAGGCCAGGATCTCCTCCATCGACGGCTCTTGCGCCTTTGCCGGTTGGTTCATGCGATCCGTTCCCGTTTCCGGTCGCTCCCGGTCGAGCCGACGATCAAAGGGGTCGAATCATCGCCCCGGAACTTTCACGCAGTATGAAGAGCATGCCGCCATCTGCAAGCAATCCAACGACATTACGCCCAAGTCGCTGCGTCCGCATAGTGCCCCTGCGCGCCTCGAAGGTCAGCGCCCGTCGGGCGTGCGGGTTCCGGCCCAGGCGTCGCGGACCTGATGATAATGCGTCACCGGGTCGTAGATCGAGGTGGGCAGGCCGAGCACGACCGGCGACAGACGCCCCACCGCCGAGAGCAGCGTGTAGGAGGCGACGACGCGGTCGCGCTGCGCCGTGACCAGCGCGACGCGGGCGTTGACCAGCTCCTGCTGGGCGTTGAGGACGTCGAGCGTGGTGCGCTGGCCGACGCGCGCCTCCTCGCGCACGCCGTTGAGCGCGATCTCGGCCGCCGACACCTGCGCCTGGGTCGCCTCGATCTGCGCCTTGGCGGCGGCGAGCTGCCCCCACGCCTGGACGACGTTGGCCTGCGCCTGGTCGCGCGCCGTGTCGAGGTCGAGCCGCTTCTGGCCGAGCGTCTCCTTGGCGGAGCGGATCTGGGCGTAGTTGGCGCCGCCCTGGTAGAGCGGCACCGAGAGTTGGCCGATCACCGAGGCACTGAACTGGTTGGGGGTCGACGGGCTGACGTCCCAGTTCTGCTGCACGTTGGCGGTGGCCGTGAGGGTCGGCAGCAGCGCGCCCTCGTTGATCTTCACCTGCAGGGCCTGGACGTCGATGCCGAACATCGCCGCCGTGACGTTCGGGTTCTGGGCCCGGCCGGTGTCGACCGCGGCCGGCAGCGTGCCGGGCGACAACCGGTCGACCGGGGTCGCGGCCGACAGCTTGCCGGGCTCGACGCCGATCACCTGGCGATAGGTCGCCTTCGACGAGGTGTAGTTCGATTCGGCCTGCGACACCTGCGAGCGGCCGGCGGCGAGGCGCGACTCGGACTGGGCGACGTCGGTGCGGGTCACCTCGCCGACCGCGAAGCGGTCGCGGGTCTGGCGGAGCTGCTCCTGCAGCACCTCAACGTTGCGCCGCTGGAGATCGAGGATCGCGGTGTCGCGCAGCAGGTTCATGTAGGCGGTGGCGCCGTTGAGCAGGACGTTCTGCTCGATCAGCCGCAGCGTCTCGCGCGCCGCCGAGACCTGGCCCTCGGCCTGCCGCACGCGGTTGCCGGTCTGGTAGCCGTTGAACAGCGTCTGCGTGCCGGTGATGCCGACGCCGCGCGGCGTGAAGTCGCCCTCGGTGACCACCGTGAGGCCACCCTGCTGGTTCTCGGTCCGCTGATACTGGCGGCCGATGCTGGCGGCCGCCGTGACGCTGGGCCGATAGCCCGAGAGCGCGGTGGGGACGTTCTCGTCGGTGGCGCGGACGATGGCGCGCTGGGAGTTGAGCTGCGGGTTGTTCTGGTAGGCCTGGGCGAGCGCCCCCGGCAGCGTGTCGGCCCATGCCGGCCCGGCGCCAGCCGTCAGTGTCGCGGCGATCACCGCTGCACCGAGCCGCTGCCGATACCTCGTCGCCACCTGCATGACCAACCTCGACCTCACGACACGCATTTGCTGCCCGGCGACAATCACGCCGAAGCGGCATCAGAATAGGAACGGGCCACTGTGCTGGGAACCCCGGCGGCGAAAAAGATGCGCGGTGGCGCAATCGCGCCACAGCCCGGGCTACGACAAATTTCCGTCAGAAAACAAAGGTCGGCGGGGTGACGAAGGCGGGCAGAACGGGCGCCGCGGCGTCGAACACCGGCAGGCCGCTGGCCTCGCGATTAACCGACCGGTAGAGAATCACCTCGCCGGGCGCCTTGGTCCCGACCACGGCGATCAGCCGCCCCCCCTCGGCGAGCTGGGCGAGCAGCGCCTTGGGCACACTGTCGACCGTGCCGTTGATCAGGATGGCGTCGTAGGGGCCGTCGGCCGGCCACCCGGCCTCCAGCGGTCCGGCGACCACGCTGGCATTGGCAACCCCCGCCGAGGCGAGCAGCTTCGAGGCCGATTCGGCGAGCGCCGGCGTCTCCTCGAGCCCGACCACGCGGGCGGCGAGACGGGCCAGCACGGCCGTCGAGTAGCCGGTGCCGCAGGCGATATCGAGCACCCGGTCGGTCTCGGCGAGCTCGAGCGCCTGGATCATCCGGGCCAGCACCATCGGCTTGATCAGGCAGCGATCGGGCTTGCCGTGGGCGACCACGGCCACCGGCAGATCGCCGTCCATGTAGGCCATCGCCGCCTTGGCGGCCGGAACGTAGTGCTCGCGCGGCACCTCGAGCAGCGCCGTGACGAGGCTGCGATCGGTGACGCCGTTCGGTCGCACCTGGTTGTCGACCATCTTGCGGCGTGCGGCAGCGAAATCCATGGGTGCGGCTCCGCTTGCGTCCCCGGCCGGACGCGGACGGCGGTGTTGTGGAACAGGCCCCCGCAAAAGGCAAGGCGACCCTGCCCTGCCGCGATGCCCTGCCGATTTGCCGCGTCCGTCGGGTCGCGTCGGCGCACCGGTTCGGCCATGCTGCGGCCGTGGTGACGACGGAGCCCCCGCGTGTCGGTCCTGACCCATCTCGTCGCGGCCCTGGAGCCGCTGATCCGCGACTACGGCGCCGGCGCCGTGGCGGTGATCATCCTGCTCGAATCGCTCGGCTTGCCGCTGCCCGGCGAGACCCTGCTGGTGTTCGCCTCGGCGCTGGCCGGGCGTGGCGAGCTCTCCCTGCCCACCCTGATGGCCGGTGCCTGGATCGGCGCCGTCATGGGCGACAACATCGGCTACCTGATCGGCCGCTACGGCGGCCGCGCCCTGGTGCTGCGCTTCGGCTCGACGATCGGGCTCGACGCGGCGCGGCTCGCGACCGTCGAGGCGGCGTTCGCCCGATGGGGGCCCGTCACGGTGGCGGGCGCCCGATTCGTCGCCGTGCTGCGCCAGCTCAACGGGATCGTCGCCGGCACGCTCGGCATGGCGTGGCGCCGCTTTCTCGTCTTCAACGCGATCGGCGCGGCGCTGTGGGTCGGCGCCTGGATGACGCTCGGCTACGTCGCCGGCGAGCATGCCGACGCGCTGCTCGGTGCCGCCCGGCGGTTCTGGCCGGCCCTCGCCGTCACGGTCGCGATCGCGGCGCTCGCGGGTGGCGCCGTCTGGTGGCGACGCCGGACCGGGTGACCGGCGCGAAGCCTCAGCGCAGGAACGGGTTGGTCGCGCGCTCGTGGCCGATCGTCGAGGTCGGCCCGTGGCCGCACACGAAGGCGAGGTCGTCGCCGAGCGGCAGGAGCTTCTCGGTGATCGAGCGGATCAGCGTGTCGTAGTCGCCGCCCGGCAGGTCGGTGCGACCGATCGAGCCGCGGAACAGCACGTCGCCGACCAGCGCGAAGCCCTGGCTGCGGTCCACATAGGCGACGCTGCCGGGCGAATGGCCGGGGCAGTGCAGGATCTCGAGCGTGAGCTCGCCGACCGACACGGTCTCGCCCTCGTCGAGCCAGCGGTCCGGCACCATGTCGCGGGCCTCGATGCCGTAGCCGCGGCCGGTCTCGGCGAGGCGCTCCAGCAGAAACAGGTCGTCGCGATGCGGGCCGGTGATCGGCACGCCGAGCCTCTCCTTCAGCTCGGCGGCACCGCCCGCGTGATCGATATGGCCGTGGGTGAGCCAGATGCCCTGGACCGCGATGCCGGCCTTGGCGATCGCCGCCTCGATCTGGTCGAGATCGCCGCCGGGATCGACGACGACGCCCGTCTTGGTCGCCTCGCACCACAGGAGCGTGCAGTTCTGCTGGAAGGGCGTGACGGGAACGATGGCGGCGCGGGCGCGGGTCATGGACGGTCCTCGATGCGCGTCTCGGGCGCCGCGGCGCGATCCACCAGCCACAGGACCGGACCGGCAGAGCGCACGCGCGCCGCCGGCAGGTCGTCGCCGGCGAGGACGCGCGACAGCGCCGGACGCTTGTCCGGTCCGGCGACGATGAACAGCAAGGCGCGGCTCGACGCAAGCGCCGGCAAGGTGAGGCTCACCCGCGGGACGTGCGGCGGATGGCCGGCCTCGTCGACGCCGACGACCCAGCGGGCGCCCTCCTCCACGCCGGCCTGTCCCGGGAACAGCGAGGCGACATGGCCGTCGGCCCCCATGCCGAGCAGCACGAGGTCGAACAGCGGCCGAGCGGGGTCGAGCCGGTCGGCGCCGTGGTGCGCGGCGAGCGTGCGGGCGTACGCGTCCGCCGCCGCCTGCGGGGTCGCCGTGTCGGTCGGCATCGCGTGGATACGCTCGGGCGGCACGCCGAGCGGGCCGAGCAGCGCGTCCCGCGCCTGCACGGCGTTGCTCAGCGCGTGTCCGGCCGGCACGAAGCGGTCGTCGCCGAAGAACCAGTCGATGCGGTCGACCGGGATTTTTGCCCGCAACGGATCTCGGGCGAGCGCCTCGTACACCGGGACGATGGTCGAGCCGCCGGTAAGGCAGACGGCGCCGCGCGCACCGATCTCCGCGAGGATCGCAGCGATGCGCTCGGCCGCGGCCGCGACCAGGGCGGCGCGGGTTTCGAACACAATGAACTCTCGCGGAATCATGTCTGCGCTTCCGAACCGTGACGTTCGTGCCCGGGGCTACCCCCCTCCCCACCCCTCCCCCACAAGGGGGGAGGGAGCCGGCTGTGGCGTACGGCTACGCAATCAATCATCGCCACACACTCTCCTGACGACGCCCTATCTGATAATTGATCGTCTGATAACAAAGCATCTGACGACGGGTTTGTAGGCGATCAAACCGATCATTTGAAGTTCTGAGCCCGCGGTTCCAGCGTTCCCTCCCCCCTTGTGGGGGAGAGACAGGGAGGGGGTGAGCCCCGGCGAAATCGCCGATGATCTGTTCGGCATCGTCATGACGCAATCGCGTCACCCGCAGATCGGGCGCCAGCGGCGGCCGTGGTCGCCGACGAGGCGGTGCGCCTCCTCGGGGCCGTCGGTGCCGGCCGTGTAGGTCGCGAGGCCGTCCCGGCCGGCCTCTTTCCAGGCGTCCAGGAACGGCTGCACGGCGCGCCAACCCGCCTCGACGCCGTCGGCGCGCTGGAACAGGATCGCGTCGCCGATCATGCAGTCGTAGATCAGCGTCTCGTAGCCGATCGACGGTTCCGCCTCGAAATGGTCCTTGTAGCGGAACGTCATGTCGACGCCGTCGATGGCGACCGACGGACCCGGGACCTTGGCGTTGAACTGCAGCGAGATCCCCTCCTCCGGCGCGATCCCGATGGTGAGGAAGTTCTCGGCCAGATGCTCGACCGGCATGTGACGGAACATCGACAGCGGCGCCTGCTTGAACTTGATCGCGATCTCGCTGCGTCGCGCGCATAGCGCCTTGCCGGTGCGCAGGAAGAACGGCACGCCGGCCCAGCGCCAGTTGTCGATCATCAGGCCGAGCGCCACATAGGTCTCGGTCGTGCTGTCGGGCGCGACGTCCGCCGTCGCGCGATAGTCCGGCACGGTCTCGCGCCCGGCCTTGCCGGCGAGGTACTGGGCCCGCACCGAGCGTCGCAGCGCCTCCTGCGGCGTGTCGATCTGGATCTCGTCGAGCACGGCGGCCTTGGCGCTGCGCACCGAGCGCGCGTCGAAGCGCGACGGCGGCTCCATGGCGACCAGCGACAGAAGCTGGAACAGATGGTTCGGCACCATGTCGCGCAGCGCGCCGGTCGCGTCGTAGAACTTTCCGCGCCGGCCGACGGGAAGCGTCTCGGCGACCGTGATCTGCACCTGGTCGATGTGATCACGGTTCCAGATCGGCTCGAACAGGCCGTTGGCGAACCGCATCACCATGATGTTCTGCACCGTCTCCTTGCCGAGATAGTGGTCGATGCGGAAGATCTGATGCTCCTCGAACACGGCGAGGAGCTCGCGGTTGAGCGCCTGCGCCGAGGCGAGGTCGGTGCCGAACGGCTTTTCCACGATCAGCCGCCGCCACGCGCCGTTCTGTTCCGCGGCGAGCCCGGTGCGGCCGAGCGCGCGGGCGATCGGCGCGAAGGCGGTCGGCGGCGTCGCGAGATAGTAGAGCCGATTGCCACGGGTGCCGCGTGCCGCCTCGATCGCGCGCAGCTTCTCGGCGAGACGGTCGAACGACGCCTCGTCCTCGGGTCCGCCCTGGACGTAGGTGACGCAGGCGAGCAGCCGCTCGACCACGTCCGGCTCGACCTTTCGAGTGGCGAACTTGGACAGCGCCTCACGAAGGCCGGCACAGAAGGCTTCGGTCGACATCTCGGCGCGGGCGACGCCGACGATGGAGAACGCCTCGGGCAACAGGCCCGTCGCGGCGAGATTGTAGAGGGCCGGAACGAGGAGCCGGTGGGTCAGGTCGCCTGACGCACCGAACACGACGAAGCAGCACGGGTCCGCCGGGGGAACGATCCGCGCGCCGGTCTTCGCCGTCACGCTTCGACCTTCGTGGTCGAAGCGTCGGCCGATGTCTTCGGCGCGAGCGCCTTCGCCTCGATGTGACCACCAAAGCCCTGGCGCATCGCCGAGAGGATCTTCTCGCCGAAGGTGTGATCACGTCGCGATCTGAAGCGGGCATAGAGCGCGGCGGAGAGCACGTCGGCCGGCACCGCCTCGTCGACGGCCGCCATGATGGTCCACCGCCCCTCGCCCGAGTCCTCGACATAACCCGTGTAGTCGCCGAGCTCGGCATCGCGGGTGAGCGCCGAGGCGGTGAGGTCGAGCAGCCACGACGTGATCACGCTGCCGCGCCGCCACGTCTCGGCGATGTCGGTGAGATCGAAGTTGAAGCGCTCCTCCTTGGGCAGCGCCTCGGAGCCGGCGTTCTTGAGGATGTCGAAGCCCTCCGCATAAGCCTGCATCAGGCCGTACTCGATGCCGTTGTGGATCATCTTGACGAAGTGTCCGGCCCCGCTCGGCCCGGCGTGCAGATAGCCGCGCTCCGGACGGCCGTCGCGGTCGGCGCGTCCGGGCGTCGCCGGGATGTCGCCGGCGCCGGGTGCCAGCGTGGCGAAGATCGGGTCGAGCCGCTTCACCACCTCCTTGTCGCCGCCGATCATCATGCAGTAGCCGCGCTCGAGCCCCCACACGCCGCCCGAGGTGCCGACGTCGACATAGTGGACGCCGCGCTGCTTGAGCCAGCGGGCGCGGCGGATGTCGTCCTTCCAGAACGTGTTGCCGCCGTCGATGACGACGTCGCCGGCCGAGAGCAGGCCCGACAGCGTCTCGATGGTGCCCTCGGTGATCGGGCCGGCCGGCAGCATCACCCAGACGATGCGGGGCGCTTCGAGCTTCCTGAGCAGATCCTCGATGTCGCCGGCGCCGACCGCGCCGTCGCTCACCAGTGCCGAGACGGCGCGTGCGTCGCGGTCGTAAACGACGGCCGAATGGCCGTCGCGCATCAGCCGGCGCACGATGTTGCCGCCCATCCGCCCGAGCCCGATCATCCCGATCTGCATCGCTGGTTCTCCTTTATTCCGAGCCCGTCATTCCGGGGCG
>NZ_JBEOMB010000165.1:0-6856 GCF_046000175.1 Rhodoplanes sp. SY1 | reverse complement strand
AAGCCGAAGCCGCCGGCCCCCCGGCCGCAGGCGCCCGCCGCGGCCCAGCCGGCGACGCCGCCGGCCGGCATGACGGGCGGGGCGCAGCCGCAGCTCCTCGGCCAGTACGGCGGCTGGGGCGCCTACACGGCGAGCCCGGGCGGCCGCAAGGTGTGCTTCGCGCTCGCCAAGCCGAGCCGCGCCGAGACGACGCCGCCCAACCGACCGCGCGATCCGGCCTTCCTGTTCATCGCGTCGCGGCCGGGCGAGCGGGTGAAGGACGAGATTTCGGTGATCTTCGGCTACGGCTTCAAGCCCAACGCCGACGCGACCCTGGAGGTCGGCGGGACCAGCTTCCCGCTCTACACCCAGGCCGACGGCGGCTGGATCAAGAACGCGGCCGAGGAGCCGCGGCTCGTCGAATCGCTGCGCCGCGCCGGCGACGCCACCATCAAGGGCATGTCGGCCCGCGGCACCGCCTCGACCGACGTCTACGTCCTCAAGGGCCTCGCCCAGGCGCTCGACCGGGTGGCGCAGGAGTGCCAGTAGCGGGTTCCGGGACGGATGCCCGACCGGGGACCGTGTGCCGTGGCGAGGATGGTGAACCGCTTGTGATCGGAGCGTGTGCGTCGAGCTGCGCCGGACGCCGTTAAGCTTCAAGAGCGGCCGCACGTCCGCGGTCCCTTGGAGGTCGGCATGCGAACGGTGCTCGGCGCAGTGGTGGCAGGACTGGGGCTCGCTTTCGGCGGCGCAGCCGTGGCGCAGGAGCGCGCGGCCGACCCCGGCGTCGGGGGGCGCACCGCGGGGCTCGAGCGGCCAGGCTGGACCGTGTTCACGGATGCCGCCGGCACCCGGGTCGACGTGCCGGCCGGCATCTTCACCGAGCAGGTCGGGCCGGCGCGGCGCGGCGAGGGCGTCGAGCTGCAGTCGACCGACGGCCGCGCCCGGCTGATGGTCTATGTCGAGCCGAACGACGAGGCCTTCACGCCCGAGCGATTCGTCCGCACCAACCTCAAGGTCCCGGCCGGGGCGCTGGACTATCGCCGCATCACCGACCGCTTCTTCGCCGTCTCGGGCGTGAACGAGGGCGAGATCTTCTACAGCCGCTGCAACTTCCCGGCCCGCGCGTCGGGGCGGATGCACTGCATCTACGTCGCCTATCCGCAGGTCGAGGAGAAGGCCTGGGATGACATCGTGACCCGGATCAGCCTAACTTTGCGCGGTTCGCGCAATTAACGATCACGGATCGTTAGGTACGCCTGCAGACGCTCGATGTCGGAATTTCCCTTATGTGAGAGTTTCTTAGGCCGAAATTGGCGGCATGAGATAATTCGCACCACCCGAGATGGTGATTGTTCCGCCTCTGGTGGTGACGTATGGGGTGATCACGCGCCTCGTGTATGTGTTCTTGCGTTTTTCGCTCAGCGCGGAACGTGATATATCACCACTCGGATACGACGCTCGTCCGAACGCCGTGCCGAATCGACCCCCGGACCGGAATCGAACTGCCATGGAACCCCTCTACGACCGCCTGGGCCGCGTGCGCGCCTGGCTCCATGCCGAGCACGCCCGCATCATCAGCCTGCAGGGCAGCCACCTGGCCTCCATCGACGGGCACAGCGTCTACGACAGCAACGGCCAGCACATCGGCTGGTGGAAGCACGGCCACATGCGCAACACCCGCGGCGCCGTCGTGGTGTGGGCGTCCGACGCCTTCGGGCTCGGCGTCATCCGGCCGCCCCAGATGCCGCCGCCGGCCGAGCCGAAGGCGCCGGTCGTGGAAGGCTTCCAGGCCCGCGCGACGCCGCCCGCGCATCCCGCCCGCAGCGCCAGCTGGGCGGTCGAGTTCCCGTTCTGACGTTCTTCGACATGATCTGATCGGACCTGATCGGATCGTCCGACCGGCCGGCCGGGCCCGCGCGGTACGCGCGCCCGGCGCCGTCGCTTTCTCCCCCGACATCGCTATGTGACCTGACGCCGCGTTCCGATATGCGGTGCAAGTACGCCGTTTCGAGGCGACGTCGGGATACGAACGGCGCGAGCGATTTCGTCGTCATGGCCGGGCTCGTCCCGGCCATCCACGCACTTGCTTGCTGCGCCTTCGCGTGGAAGTTCGTGGATGGCCGGGACAAGCCCGGCCATGACGGGACGAATCGACCAAGCGATCGCGGCAATAACGATCCCTGCCGCATCTCGGCTACAGGATGAACCGGCTCAGATCGGCGTTCTTGGCGAGGTCGGCGACGCGGCTGTTCACGTAGTCGCCGTCGATCGCGACGGTCTCGCCGTGCCTGTCGGGAGCCGCGAACGAGATCTCGTCGAGCACCCGCTCCATCACGGTCTGCAGCCGCCGCGCCCCGATGTTCTCGACCGTGGAGTTCACCGACACGGCGACGTCGGCGATCGCGTCGATGGCGCTCTCCTGGAAGTCCAGCGTCACGCCCTCGGTCGCCATCAGGGCGACGTACTGCTTGATCAGCGACGCCTCGGTCTCGGTGAGGATCTTTCGGAAGTCGTCGCGGGTCAGCGCCTTGAGCTCGACCCGGATCGGCAGGCGACCCTGCAGCTCGGGCAGCAGGTCGGACGGCTTGGCGAGGTGGAAGGCGCCCGAGGCGATGAACAGGATGTGGTCGGTCTTGACCGTGCCGTGCTTGGTCGACACCGAGGTGCCTTCGATCAGCGGCAACAGGTCGCGCTGCACGCCCTCGCGCGACACGTCGGCGCCGCCGCGGTTCTCGCGGCCGCAGATCTTGTCGATCTCGTCGAGGAAGACGATGCCGTTGTTCTCGACCGTCTTGATCGCCTCCTGCACGAGCGCGTCCTGGTCCAGGAGCTTGTCGGATTCCTCGGCGATCAGGATCTCGTAGGACTCCTTCACCGTGACCTTGCGGGTCTTGGTGCGCCCGCCGCCGAGCTTGCCGAAGATGTCGCCGAGCGAGACGGCGCCCATCTGGGCGCCCGGCATGCCGGGGATCTCGAACATCGGCATGCCGCCGCCGCCGGCCGCGACCTCGATCTCGATCTCCTTGTCGTCCATGTCGCCGGACCGCACCTTGCGGCGGAACGCCTCCTTGGTGGAGGCCGACGCACCGGCGCCGACCAGTGCGTCGACGACCCGGTCCTCGGCCGCCAGATGGGCACGCGCCGCGACGTCCTTGCGCTTCTTCTCGCGGGTCAGCGCGATGCCGACCTCGACGAGATCGCGGACGATCTGCTCGACGTCGCGGCCGACATAGCCGACCTCGGTGAACTTGGTCGCCTCCACCTTGATGAACGGCGCTCCGGCGAGCTTGGCGAGGCGGCGCGAGATCTCGGTCTTGCCGACGCCGGTCGGGCCGATCATCAGGATGTTCTTCGGCATCACCTCCTCGCGCAGCTTCTCGTCGAGCTGCAATCGCCGCCAGCGGTTGCGCAGCGCGATGGCGACGGCGCGCTTGGCGTCGTGCTGGCCGATGATGAAGCGGTCGAGCTCGGAGACGATTTCGCGGGGGGAGAAGTCGGTCATGGGTCGCGCACCATCAGGAGGGCGGGGCCGTCTGGCGTCGCGACCACGCGGTCGCGGCGGAAGCCGGCTTTCTCATAAGCGCGGATCGCGCGGGCATTGGTGGGATCGGGATCGGTGACCACCCGCGGCGTCCCGGCGGCGAAGAGCCCGTCGGCGAACTGACGGACGAAGGCGGAGCCGTGTCCCCGGCCGAGCATGGCGGGCTCGCCGATCGACTGGTCGATGCCGCGGGTGCCGGGCGGCTGCGGCCCGAAGCCCTCGTTCCAGGCGCCGAGCCGGTAGCATTGCAGGTAGGCGAACGGCACGTCGTCGGTCAGCACGAGAAACTGGTCCATGTCGGGATGGTCGAGATCGTCGGCGACCAGAGCGAGCTGCTCGTCCGGGTCGCCCCACCACTCCGCCATGTGCGGGCGCGCCAGCCACGCCGCCATCAGCGGCAGGTCGTCGGCCGTGAACGGACGGAACTGGTAGGTCGGACTCACGTCGTCATCGTCTCCACCACGACCTTGTCGTTGGTGTAGACGCAGATCTCGGCCGCGATGGCGAGCGACCGGCGGACGATCTGCTCGGCATCGAGGTCGGTGTCGATCAGGGAGCGCGCCGCGGCGAGCGCGTAGTTGCCGCCCGAGCCGATGCCCATCACGCCGTTCTCCGGCTCCAGCACGTCGCCCGTGCCGGTGAGCACCAGCGACACCTTGGGGTCGACGACGATCATCATGGCCTCCAGCCGGCGCAGATAGCGGTCGGTGCGCCAGTCCTTGGCGAGCTCGACGGCGGCCCGCATCAGCTGGCCCGGATACTGCTCGAGCTTGGCCTCGAGCCGCTCGAACAGCGTGAACGCGTCGGCCGTGGCGCCGGCGAAGCCGCCGATCACGCCGCCGCCGGCGAGGCGACGCACCTTCTTGGCGTTGCCTTTGACGATGGTCTGGCCGATCGACACCTGGCCGTCGCCGCCGACCGCGACGATGCCGTTCTTGCGGACCGTGACGATCGTGGTGCCGTGCCAGAGGGCGGACGACGCGGGCGGGTCGGACGGCGTGTGTGCGGAAGACATCAAAATGAAACCTCGGTGACGCCCTGATCTAGGAGCGGCCCGACCCCTTTGCAACGCGAGGGGAAACTCGGACGCAGGCCGGGCACTTGGCGCGAAGCCCGCGTCACCTTTTCGGGCACGGCGGCTGCGCTCCCTCTCCCCGCGCGGCGGGGATACGGAGGCGCCCCCTCACCCGGATCGCATGCCGCTGGCATGCGATCCGACCTCTCCCCGCGCGGCGGGGAGAGGTGACTCTTACGGGGAGAGGTAAAGCGGCAGCGCGCGGCTCAGCCTCCTCCTCCGCGCCGCCCCCAGTGGCGGAACCCTGCCCACCCTGATAAAAGGCCGGCGGTTCAGACAAATGGTCGCGATCGGGCGGAGGCCCGGGGCGCGGCCCCGGCCGGGCCTCGGCGCCCCGCCGATCGGCCGGCAGGAAGGCGTGTCGTTCATGCGCACCGCAACCGTGAAGCGCACCACCAAGGAAACCGACGTCGAGGTCGCGGTCGATCTCGACGGCACGGGCAAGGCGTCGGTCGACACCGGCATCGGCTTCCTCGACCACATGCTGGACCTGCTCGCCCGACATTCCCGCATCGACATGACGATCCGGGCCAAGGGCGACCTGCACATCGACCAGCACCACACGGCCGAGGACGTCGGCATCACGCTCGGCCAGGCGGTGCGAAAAGCGCTCGGCGACATGAAGGGCATCGGCCGCTATGCGGACGTCCATCTGCCCATGGACGAGACCCTGACCCGGGTGGCGCTCGATATCTCCGGGCGGCCGTTCCTGGTCTTCCGGGTCGCCTTCGCGCGCGGAAAAATCGGCACGTTCGACACCGAGCTGGTGCGCGAGTGGTTCCAGGCCTTCGCCATGAACGCCGGCCTCACGCTGCATGTCGAGACGCTGTACGGCGACAACGACCACCATATATCGGAGTCGTGCTTCAAGGGGCTCGCCCGGGCGTTGCGGACCGCGGTCGCGATCGACCCGCGGACCCGGGACGAGATCCCCTCCACCAAGGGCAGCCTGGGCGGCTGACGGCCCGGCGCCGACGAGACGCGCGGCCGGACGGGCCGCGGCCGCGGCCAGCAGAGGCCGCGACCCAGCGAAGGACACGACATGGCAGTCTATGCAGTGCTGGAGCCTCCCGCCCGGCCGGACGGTCAGCCGGCCGATCCGGTCCGGGTCCGCTTCGTGCGCGACGGCTTCTCCTGGGGCGCCTTCCTGTTCGGCCCCTTGTGGATGATCCGGCACCGGATGTGGCTGGTGCTCGTCTGCTGGGGGCTGGTGATGGTCGGCTTCGGCATCGCGCACACGGCGCTCGGCGTGCCGGGAGGCGCGCGGCTCGCCGTGGCGGTGCTGATCGCCCTCCTGGTCGGGCTCGAATCGGCGACGCTGCGCCGCTGGACGCTGCTGCGCGGCGGCTGGCGCGAGGCCGGCATCGTCGTCGCCGACGACCTCGAGACGGCCGAGCAGCGCTATTTTGCGCGGCGCGCCGACGCGGCCGCCGACCTCGACCGCGCCTGGAGCGACGCCCCGGCGCCGCGGCTGCGGCCGGCCGGGCGCGGCGTTCTCGGCCTGTTCCCGCTGCCGGGAGCGGGGCGATGACGGTCGCCATCGTCGACTACGGCTCCGGGAACCTGCACTCGGCGGCAAAAGCCTTCGAGCGGGCGGCGCGCGAGAGCGGGCACGACCAGCCGATCCTGGTGACGAGCGACCCCGACGTGGTGCGGGCGGCCGACCGGGTCGTGCTGCCGGGCGTCGGCGCCTTCGCCGACTGCCGGCGCGGGCTCGATGCGGTGTCCGGCATGGTCGAGGCTTTGGAGGAGACGGTGCGGCGGCGCGGCCGGCCGTTCCTCGGCATCTGCGTCGGCATGCAGCTGATGGCCGAGCGCGGCCGCGAGTACGAAGTCGTCGACGGGCTCGGCTGGATTCTTGGGGAGGTCGACAAGATCACGCCGGCCGATCCCGCGCTGAAGATCCCGCATATGGGCTGGAACACGCTGAACGCCGATCAGCCGCATCCGCTGCTCGACGGCATCCCGACCGGGCCGGATGGCCTGCACGCTTATTTCGTGCACAGCTATCATCTGAAGCCGTCCCGCCCGGCCGATCTCGTGGCGCAGGTCGACTATGGCGGCCCGGTCACCGCGATCGTCGCCGACGGCACCGCCGCCGGGACCCAGTTCCACCCGGAAAAGAGCCAGCGGCTCGGCCTCGCGCTGATCGCCAATTTTTTGAGATGGGCCCCGTGATCCAGACGAGTTCCCGGTTGCCGGGCTTGCGGCAGGCTGCCCTTTACCCCTCTCCCCGTTTACGGGGAGAGGGTGGCTCG
>NZ_JBEOMB010000164.1:0-859 GCF_046000175.1 Rhodoplanes sp. SY1 | reverse complement strand
CATACGCGATCCCGGGTGGTTTGAACGTCGCGCAGCCCGCGAGCAGGGATGCGGAGACGACGCAGAGGACGAGCGAACGAGGCCGCATCAGCCGAGCTCCTTGGACCATGCGAGGGAATGGACGTAGATGCCGAGCGGGTTCTTGCGCAGCCGCTCGGCGTCGCGCGGCAGGTCGAGCACGATGGTGAGGATGGCGACCCATCGCTCGGTCACGGCGAGGCTGCCGTTCTCGTAGCGCCGCTCGATCCATGCGACCCGGAAGCTGTCGGGCGAGGCGCGCACCACGCTCGCGATCTCGACCGTCACCTGGACCTTGCCGATCCTGGCGAAGGGATCGTGGACCCGGGCATGGTCGTTGAGGGCGAGCGCGCCCTTGTCGGTGACGAAGTCGTAGGCCGCGAGCCAGCTCTGGCGGACGATGACCGGATCGGCCGGGAGCGCCCGCACGTTCTCGATGAAGTGGGCGAGGTGCCAGGCGATCTGCGGGTCGCTGGGGCGATAGTCGCCGAGCGCCGGGGCGACGGCCTGGGCCCGACCCTGCCGGTCGACCTCGACGACCCAGGGGGTGACGGCCCCGCGGGCGTGCTGCCAGACGAGGCCGATCGCAAGGCCCCCGGCCAGCGCGAGGTTGCCGAAGGCCATGAGCCGCCAGTTGCGGGCCTGGACGCGCGCGGAGCCGATCCGCTCGTCCCAGACCTGGCCGGCCTTCTGGTACGGGGTCTCGGGCTCGGGCGTGCGGCCGTAACGCACCGAGGGACGGCGGAAGGCGATCATCGGCGATCCTCCGACAAGGGAATCGAGCTGCCGCCACCGCCGTGGTCACCGGAGCGCACGGCGTGCGCGGCGACCGAGGCGCCAT
>NZ_JBEOMB010000163.1:0-6722 GCF_046000175.1 Rhodoplanes sp. SY1 | reverse complement strand
CCCGCCGGTCCGGGCGGTCCGGTCTCGCCGGCCGGACCACGCTCTCCCGGCGGCCCTTCGGCGCCCTCCGGTCCCTCGGCACCGGGTGGACCGGGGGGGCCGGCCGGTCCCGCCGGGCCGGGGTGCGCGCCGGACGGGCCGATGGCGCCGCAGATCAGGGCGGTCGGCAGGGTCGGCGTGGCGCCGACCGGGCTGGCACAGCGCGCCTCGACCTCGCCCGACAGGATCGGGTAGCCGGCCAGGCACGACGCCGAGACGACGATCTCGCCGGGCCGGCAGGCGCAGCCCGGGTCGGGGCAGGGGACGAACCGGATCGTCGCCGCGCCGCCCCGGGCCGTATCGTCGGCCGCCGGCCCGGCGACCGCGGCGGCGCCCGGCGGACCGGCAGGGCCTGGAGGACCGGCGGGACCGGGCGGTCCAGTGGCGCCGGGTGGTCCCGCAGGCCCCTGCAAGCCGGGCGGGCCGGGCGGCCCGGCGGGGCCAGGCGGTCCGGCGGCCGTGCCGCCGAACGGGCCGGCCCCGTCGCCACACGCGGCGAGCAGCATGAGGCCGGCAGCCAGCATCGCAATGGCGGCGAAGAACCTGGTCATGGCGGCGGGCCCGTGTCGGTCTGCTGCCGGCGGAGTCGCGGCCGCGATGCTACGGCGTCGCGGCCCGCCCGAACAGCACCCCGAAGGCGGCGCGCAGGTGTGGCAGCACGAGCGTCGAGGCGGTGTTGCAGGCGATCACCACGAGGTCGGAGCGTGGGCTGCGATCAGCTCGCGCATCAGCGGCACGAGCCGCGCGGTCAGCGCTGCCTCGCCGTGGCGGCCGCAGGGGAAGAAGGCGTCATCGGTCGCATAGACGTGGCGGCCGTCGGGGCGCCAGAACGACCTCGCGCAGTACGGTGAGGCCGCCGAGCCCGGAATCGAACACCAGAATGGTCGGCCGCGCCGCCATGATTTTTCGACGATCCCTTCGTCCCCGGGGCAATGTAGCGCAAATCGACCCGGCCCGACAGGCGGGTGGGGCAAAGCGGGGCTGCGAGCGGTGGGGCGCGGCGTGTTACAGGACGCTCTGGACGTCGGTTTTCGAAAAGTCGTTGCCGATGAAGAGCAGGCGGCAGGCATGCTCCTTGGCCACCTCGTAGGCGAAGCAGTCGCCGAAATTCAGACCCGCCGGGTGAACCCCTTTGCCGAAGGTGCGATGGGCCTCGCCGATCCGGCGCGCCGCCGCGGCCGTCACGGTGACGACCTCGATGCCGAGCTCATCGAGCATCCGTTCGATTTCCTCGATAACGCCGTGGCGTGCGCCGACGATGAGGGCTTCGGCGACGGTGCCGGCCGAGATCAGGATCTCGTCCTCGGCCTCGAGTGCAGCCTGGCAGGCGTCGGCTTCAGGCTCGTCGAGAACGATCGCCAACAGGGCCGATGTGTCGACGACGATCACTTCGGCAGGCCGTATTCGTCGTAAAGGAAATCCTGGCTTCGCGCGGCGCTCGGGCCGGGCGTCGCCTTGGCGCGGCCGGATGCTCGCACCGCTTCCATGACGGCCCGCCGCGCAGCCCGGTCGACTGTCCGCTTGACCGGAACGAGCCGCACGGCCGGCTCTCCGTGGCGTGTCAGCACGACCTCCTCGCCGGCCTCGGCGCGGCGAACCAAGTCGGTGAGCTGGCCCTTTGCGTCGGTCACGGACACCTTCACGGTCGGTCCTCCTCGCCCGTCGTAAAATAGGCCATCGCATGGTCCATTTCAACGTGAAGGCGAGAGAGGCGCGTGCATGTTGCCGTGATGCGCCGCGATGCGGGGCGAAACTCACGCCTTCCCGAACACGCGCCGGAAGATCGTGTCGACGTGCTTGAGATGCCAGCCGAGGTCGAACTGGGCTTCGATCTCGGCCTCCGTCAGCGCCTGGCGCACGTCCGGGTCGGCCTTCAGGAGGCCCATGAAGTCGCTCGACTCGCCGCCCCACACCTTCATGGCGTTGCGCTGGACCCAGGCATAGGAGTCCTCGCGGCTGACGCCCTTTTGCGTCAGCGCGATCAGCACCCGCTGCGAGTGGACGAGGCCGCCGAGCCGGTCGAGGTTCTTCTGCATGTTGGCCGGGTAGACGAGGAGCTTGTCGATCAGGCCGGTGAGCCGGACGAGCGCGAAGTCGAGCGTCACGGTGGCGTCCGGGCCGATCATCCGCTCGACCGAGGAGTGCGAGATGTCGCGCTCGTGCCAGAGCGCGACGTTCTCCAGCGCCGGCGTCACATAGGCGCGCACCATGCGGGCGAGGCCGGTGAGGTTCTCCGACAGCACCGGGTTGCGCTTGTGCGGCATCGCCGACGAGCCCTTCTGGCCGGCCGAGAAGAACTCCTCGGCCTCCAGCACCTCGGTGCGCTGCAGGTGGCGGATCTCGATCGCCAGCCGCTCGACCGACGACGCCACCACGCCGAGCGTGGCGAAGAACATGGCGTGGCGGTCGCGCGGGATCACCTGGGTCGACACGGGCTCGACCGTCAGTCCCATCTTGGCCGCGACGTGCTCCTCGACGCGCGGATCGACCTGGGCGAAGGTGCCGACCGCACCCGAGATGGCGCAGGTGGCGATCTCTTTTCGCGCGGCGACGAGGCGCGCGCGGGCACGGGAGAACTCCGCAAAGGCGCCGGCGAGCTTGAGCCCAAACGTGGTCGGCTCGGCGTGGATGCCGTGCGAGCGGCCGATGGTGGGCGTGAGCTTGTGCTCGAAGGCGCGACGCTCCAGCGCGGCGAGCAGGCCGTCGAGATCGGCGATCAGGAGATCGGCGGCGCGGGCCAGCTGCACGGCGAGCGTGGTGTCGAGCACGTCCGAGGAGGTCATGCCCTGGTGGACGAAGCGCGCCTCCGGCCCGACGATCTCGGCGAGATGCGTCAGGAACGCGATGACGTCGTGCTTGGTGACGCGCTCGATCTCGTCGATCCGGGCGACGTCGAACACCGCGTTCTTGCCCTTGGCCCAGATGGTCGCCGCCGCCTCGCGCGGCACCACGCCGAGGTCGGCGAGCGCGTCGGCGGCATGCGCCTCGATCTCGAACCAGATGCGGTAGCGGGTCTGCGGGTCCCAGATGGCGGCCATCTCGGGGCGGCTGTAACGCGGAATCATGGACGCACTCGCTCGTTTTCGGTCGTTCGGCTCGGCCGCCTCGAACGGCGACTCGGGCCGTTCGCGTCGGTCGCCGGCGGCGATGCGGGCTTTAGCAGATCGGCCGGCGGGCGGCCACGGCGGTTCCCGCGCGGTTCCATCGGCGCAGCGAGGCCGATCCTGCGCTACGGCGTAGTCCCCCGGCATAACGGGCGTAACGCCGCGGCGCTATGTATTCGCGATCGTTGACACCCATACTCGTCAAGCTAGCATGACATCAATACGGCGCAAGGCCATCGGCGAGGAAATCTATACTGTATTTTCTGCAGTGATCGACTGATCGAGTATTCGCGTGCGGTGTGGCGTTCTCGGGGTTTCCGAGAGGTTCGTCGGAAGCACCGATCTTGTTACATTTGTTGTCACGCGAATACTTCCGCGGTCAGTCGCGAGCACGGCGAAGATCATTCCCGGCTGCCTTGCCCGTTCAGGTGTTCCGCTCGGCCCGCCGGGCGGACAGGAGGTCGTGGCGATCGTGCCACGCCGAACCCGCCGTTCGGGCGTCGAGCGCGTCCCACGGCAACCCTGATGGGAGGGTGTTTCAAATGGCTGACCCCACTCGGAGCCTGTCCGGTCTGACCGAACAGGAAGCTGTCGAGTTCCACGCGCAGTTCAAGACCACGTTCAGCGCGTTCGTGGTGATCGCGGTCCTGGCGCACGTCCTCGTCTGGGCGTGGAAGCCCTGGTTCTGATCGGGAGGACTCGTCATGGCCAATCCGCAAGACGACTACAAGATCTGGCTCGTCATCAACCCGTCGACCTGGCTGCCGGTGATCTGGATCGCGGCGCTCGTGATCGCCCTCGCGGTCCACGCCTTCGTGATCACCAACCCGCGCTACAACTTCATCGACGCCAAGACGGCGGCCGAGAAGGTCGTCACCAAGTGAGCTCGACCGGACCGGCGTCGGCCCGCGTGGCCTGAACCGGCCCATCGACCTCCTCGAGGTGCCGTCCCGTCGGACGGAGCCCGGACCGCCCGCCGCCCGCGCGGCCGCGGTCCGGGTCTCTCGGAACCTCCGTCGGGACATGACGCTGCCGGCGGACCCGCCACGCGAACCGGGCTCTCTCCGACCCGGCCGGCGTGTTCGGGTCCTTCGGCGTCGACAAGAGGCGGGTCCGCCCGGCCGGCACCGGCCCACGCTGTCGAAAAGTTGACGGCCGTGGCCGTCGTCGCGGTGGCCGACCGGTCGAAGCAAGTGTAGCATAATACCCTGGAGATGGCCCGGCCGACCCGGAGCGGGCGACGACGATGCGTCAGATCGCCAGACTGCTGGAGACGCTCTCGGCGCTGCCGCTCAACGTGGCGGTGGTCGGTCCCGACGGCCTCATCGGCGAGGTGAACCGCGGTTGGCGCGACTTCGCGGCCGCGAACGGCCTGCGCACTCCGGACGCTGGGGTCGGCACCAATTATTTCGAGGCCTGCGATACCGATGTCGCCGACTCGCTGCGCGAGCTGGTGGCCCGCCGGCGCGAGGTGTTCACTTGCGTCTATCCCTGCCACGCGCCCGATCGGGTCCGCTGGATGTTGCTGGTCGCGCTGCCCCTGCAGTCGCGGCCGCCGACCGGCCTGATGATCATGCATCTGGACTTCACCGGCGTGCTGCCGGCCGACCTCGTGGCCTCGCGGGTGCGGGAATCGCATCTGCCCGAGCCATCACTCGGCGCCGCCTTCGCCCCCTTCGTCAGCGTGATCGAGCAGACCATCCTGCGGACGCTCGGCGGCGGTGGCTCGGGGGCGCCGCCGCCGCGGCCGAGCGATTCGCCGGCCCCGGAGCTGGCGCTCGAGAAGGCGCAGATCGCCGAGCGGCTGGCGGCCCGTCAGCGCGAGGTTCTGGCGCTGCTCGGGCAGGGCAAGAGCAACGCCGAGATCGCCGACCTGCTCGGCATCTCGATGAACACGGCGAAGCTGCACGTCGCCGCGATCCTGCGCCGGCTCGGCCTCGGCAACCGCATGCAGGCCGTGGCGCTCGGCGCCCGCATGTACACGGGCGGCCGCGCCCAGATCGCGGCCCCAGCGGTCAAGACGGTGCGGCAGCACTGAGCCCGGCCGGCGGTCCCCGAGGCCTGGGTCGAGGGGGCGGGGGTGGGGCGGGGGTAGTGAGTCGGGGGCCCGGAGAGGTCCGGGTCGCCCCCGTCCGGTCAGGCGTCGCCGTCGTGCGGAAGACCATGCCCGGTGATGACGCCGAACTCCTGCGACTTCATCTGACCGTCCGCCTCGATGAAGCCCTCGGCCGCCAGGCCGCGCTTGAGCAGCTCGCGCACCGCCGCGGCACGACTCGGCATCCGCCGGGAGAACCGCCAGTCGTCCACGGCCTTCAGCTCGGCCGGCGTGAGCATGATCTGCAGCCGTTCCTCGCGTGCCAGATCCGCCATGACACTCCCCCGCGACACTCTCCCGCGCGATGACGCCGCCCTGCGGCGCAACTGCACACGCGCATCGACACGAAGCGTTTCGGCCATAAAGGCGCGGGTCGGTCGCGGCAACCGCCGGCAATGCATGTCGCGCTTGCGCGAAGTGGAGTCGGGTCGACCGAAGCCGTTCGGCCACGTTTTTAACCTATAGCCGTTTGTTCATTATACGTCAAGAGCTTGCCTTGCTTTGAAGGCAGGGATTGCGTCACTTACTCATTCACCGGAGAGCCACGATCGATTGCCGGTGACGCTCTTTCGGCCGATGCTTACACTTGATCATTTGATGTATTAACAACAGTGTATTCAAGGGTGGGTGATCGGTCTGTCTCGCGAAAACTGGGAGAGTCAAAGTATAATTAGAATTTCTGTTTCGTCGCGTCGGGTTTCGTCGTAAGCTTGGTGCGGAGGACGTGATCATGGCTCCGCGGGACGACCTCGACGACTTCGGGTTCGACGACTTCGATCCGGGCAGCCTCGATCCAGCCGGCGCGGGTCCGGACGACCTCGTCTTCACGGATGCGGAAGCGCGTCTGTCGCACCGTTTCGTGCTCGGGCTCCTGCAGGTGCATGCCTCGAACCTCGATCCCGCCCAACGCTCGGCGGCCGGCCAGTTCGCCTCGCATCTCCTCGCCGAAACGGCCGCCGGCATCCAGACGCTGCGCAGCCTTCAGCAGCGCCCGGCGCTCGACGAGGCGGCCCCGTTCGGGCGCATTCTCCACGACATCTGTCACTGCATCGCGCAGCAGATGCGGCGGACCCGGACCTTCGAGCTGGTGGTCGATGTCGCACCGGACTGCCGGGTGCCGGGCAGCCAGGTGGTGCGGCTCGCGCTGCTTGCGAGCGAGCTCGTCATCAACGCCATCAAGCACGCGCATCCGGCCGGATTGCCCGGCCTCGTCGAGGTTGCCTGCCGGGTCGATCCCGACGGCACCGCCGTCCTCACCGTGCTCGACGACGGCATCGGCCTGCCGGTCGATTTCGATCCGGTCCATGACGGCGGCTTCGGGCTCGGCATGATCCGGGCGCTGCTGACCTTCGAGAGCACCGGCCTCGGTCTGCTGGTCACCACCACGGTGCCGCCCCCCGCCGCCCGCCATTGAGGGCACCGGCCCGGACCTGCAGCGACAGGGCCGCGTGACGCGCCGGCGGGCCGGCGGCAGTCGATTCCCG
>NZ_JBEOMB010000162.1:0-13399 GCF_046000175.1 Rhodoplanes sp. SY1 | reverse complement strand
CCGGCGGTGCACGGCGCGGCGCCGCGCCGTTCGGCGCCGGTCCGGCAGCGGCTCCCGGCATGCAGCTGATCGAGCCGATATTGGCCGGCCCGTACTGCACGTAGCCGGATTGGGTCGGGGCCGAGTGCGGCACGTTGATCGGCAGGTAGACGTAGCAGACCGTGCCGTCGGCCGGATCGCGCCAGCGCTGGATCACGGTGTCGGCGAGCGGCCCGGCGAACTGCCGCTCGAGCTGCATGCGCGGCATCTTGGCCCATTCGACCGGCTGGGCCGCGGCGGGACCGGCGAGCAGCAGACCGGCCGGGATCGCCGCGACGAGCGAGCGGCGGGCGGACCGCCGCGGGACGAAGACATTCAGTTTCGGCACGGGACCTCGGGGATGATCGCGACGTGTTCGGTCTCAAGTTACCGGAAGTCGCGCGTCGCGCAACCGCGCGCCGCGTCGTGCGACCCGGCTCAGTTCAGCGTGAAGGAGGCGCCGGCGGCGACGCCGTAGTCGCTTACGTCCGGCGCCCCCGAGAAGGTGGCGTTGACGCGCCAGCGCTCGCTCACCGCATAGCCGAGCCCGACCGCCAGACCCGACTGGCCCTTGTAGTTGCCGAACGCGGCGGCGAGCGAGGCTTTGCCGGGCCGCTGGTCGTACTGCAGGCTGGTCGCGGCGAGCGCCAGCGCCGTGCCGGCACGCGCCTCGCGCTGGTTGGTGGTCACTTGCGTCTGCAGGCTGCCGACCTGGTTCTGAAGCGTGGCAATGGAGGAGCCGATCCCGCTCGTGGCGGCCTGGAGCTGGGCGACGTTGACGGCGTCGGTGGCGTCGACGCCGGCCGCCACGTTGGTGAGCCGCCGTTCGTTGCCGGCCGAGCCGAACGACACGGTGCCGGGTGCGCTCGCGACAGAGCCGGACCCGATCGCGACCGCGTTCACCGCCGTGACGACGGCGCCGTTGCCGATCGCGACGCCGTTCGCGACCGTCGCGATGGAATTGGGACCCACCGCGGTGCTGTTCGCTCCGGTTGCGACCGCACCGTCGCCGAAGGCCGCGCCGCCATTGCCGGCCGAGGCCGCGGCGCCGATCGCGACCGAGCCGGTGGCGATCGCGCCGGTGCCGATCGCGATGGCGTTGACGCCGGTCGCCTGCGCCCCGGTGCCTTGGGCCATCGCATTGGTGGCCGTCGCCTGGCTGCCGTTGCCGATCGCCACGGCGTTGGTCCCGGTCGCGTAGGCGGCGGCACCGGCGCCGGTCGCGGCGTTGCCGCCGATCGCGATGGCGTTGGCGCCCTGCGCCTGCGCGTTGGCGCCGACCGCGGTGGCGTAGGTCTGGCCGCTCGCCGCCGTGCCGGCGCGCGCGCCGGCGCCGAGCGCCAGCGTGCCTTCGTTGCCGAACGTGCCGCCGGCATTCGCCAGCGCCCCGAACGCGGCGGAGATCCGGCCCGACGCGGTTCCCCCGGTGCCGATCGCGGCGGCGGACTCGCCGGTCACGCTCAGGCCGTTGCCGATCGCGATCGCGTTGGGGGCGTCGACATAGTTGTCCGAGCCGATCACCGAGGCGCCGGCAGCGGTCGTCGTCACGGCGACGGTGTTGTTCGAGCCGATCACCTGGATCTTGCCGACGCCCCCCATGGCGGCGCCGTTGACGGTGTTGTTGCCGCCGTAGACGAAGCTCGAATTGGCGTTGACCGTGTTGAGATTGCCGATGGCGAAGCTGCCGGTGCCGGCGACCCGAAGCCCGACGCCGATGGCTCCGCTCTCGGCGCCGGTCACGGTGTTGAAGCTGCCGAGAGCGATGCTGCCCCGGCTGTTGGGGTCGACCTTGCTGCCGTTGCCGATCGCGATCGCGTTGGCCGAGGTCGCGTCGACGAAGGCCGCGCTGCCGGCACCGCTGCCAGCGCCGATCGCGATCGAGCTCGTCGCGTTGGCCTGCGCCCCGGCGCCCAGCGCCGTGGCGGACGCCGCATTGGCGAGGGCCGATCGGCCGACCGCCGTCGCATCGGCCTGGCCCGCCGCTCCGGCTCCGGCCTGGGCGCCCTGGCCGATCGCCGTGGTGCCGCTGTTGGTGAAGGCATCGAGCCCGGAAATGTCCCAGCCCGCGACGGCGTTGAAGCCGACCGCACTGCTGTTGTCGCCGGCGGCGCGGCCGCCTCTGCCGACCGCAGTGCTGCCGAACCCCGACGCTGTCGTCCCGAAGCCCACCGCGGTCGAGGCGAGTCCGGAGGCGGTCGAGCCGGCGCCGGCTGCGATGCTCTCGCCCTGCGAGGCGGTGCTGCCGACGCCGAGCGCCGTGGCGCCGCCGCCCGACGCCGTGCTCGCTTGGCCGATCGCCGTGGTGTTGACGTTTGCCGCGTTCGCGCCCGCGCCGACCGCAGTCGCACTGAACTGGCCGGCCCCGGTGCCGGCCTGGGCGTTGGCGCCGCAGGCCAGGTTCGAGCCCGACGTGCCTGCGTTGGCGCCCTGGCCGGTTCCCGCGACCGACTCGCACACGAACTGCGCCGCCACCGGCGAAGTCCACAACGGGAGGGCGACCACGCAGGTTGCTCCGGCCAGGAGAGTTCGCCGCCATCTCGGCAAAACTCGCCGCCCAGCCCGACATAGCCGGTGTGATCGGTGCCGCCGCCGTTGCCGTAGCCGGCCACGACCGCGAGCGGCGTGGTGGTCGTCAGCCGGTGCGCCATCCCGAAGCCGACCCCGAACTCGCCGTTGAAGGTCGAGCCGCGGACCTGCCAGGTGGTCTTGCCGGGCCCCGACGGCATCGGCGGGCTGGCGGTCGCGACGGCCGCCGCGACGCCGCGGCGCGCCTCGCGCTGGTTGTCGGCGACCTGGGTCTGCAGGCCGGCGAGTTGCGACTGGAAGCCGGTCGCGAAGCTCGTCAGCTGACTCATGTTGACGGCGTCGGTGGGGGCGATGCCGGCCGCGACATTGGTGAGCCGGCGCTCGTTGCCGGCGGAGCCGAACGACACGGTGCCGGGCGCGCTCGCCACCGAGCCCGAGCCGATCGCGACCGCGTTCGCCGCCGTGACCACGGCGCCGTTGCCGAGCGCGACCCCGCCCGCGACCGTCGCGCTGGAATTGGGACCCACCGCCGTGCTGCTCGCCCCGGTCGCGACTGCGCCGTCGCCGAAGGCGGCGCCGCCGTTGCCGGCCGATGCGCCGGCGCCGACCGCCACCGATCCGGTGGCGACCGCGCCGGTGCCGATCGCGATCGCATTGGTGCCTGTCGCCTGCGCCCCGGTGCCCTGGGCGATGGCATTCGTGGCGCTCGCCAGGGCGCCGTTGCCCTGTGCGATGGCACTGGCGCCGCTCGCCTGCGCGCCGCTGCCGACCGCGATCGCGTTGGCGGCTTGCGCCAGCGCCCCGGTCCCCTGAGCGATGGCGTTCGCGGCGCTGGAGATCGCGCCGTTGCCGAGCGCGACCGCGCTCGCGGCTTGCGCCTGCGCATTGGCGCCGAGCGCCGTGGCATAGGTCTGTCCGGCCGCCCCGGTCCCGGCGAGCGCGCCGGCCCCGATCGCCGTCGTGCCCTCGTTGGAGAAGATGCCGCCCGCATTGGCGAGCGCGCCGAACGCGCTGGCGATGCGGCCCGTCGCCGAGGCGGTGTCGCCGATCGCGAAGCTGCTGTTGCCGATCGCCCGCGCGCCGTTGCCGACCGCGCCGCTGTCCGTACCGATCACTGTGGCGCCGAAGCCGAGAGCCATGGACGCAGTGCCGTTCGCCACGCTGCTGCCGCCGATCGCGATGGCGCCGGTGCCGCTCGTGACGGCCGGGTTCGCCCCGACCTTGTCGCCTCCGCCGATCGCAATGCTGTAGTCCCCGCCGCTGGTGGCCGCGCTGTACGGCGTCGTGTACGGCGCCGCGCCGATCGCCGTGCTGTAGGCCCCCGCGCCGCCGAGCGAGTTGGCCAAGGTGCCGATGGAAACGATCCCGGGGGTGGCGCCGTTGTTCTGGCCCGTCACGGCGCCGAGCGAGGTCCCGTAATCGCCCGTGGCTGTCGCATTCGCGCCGATCGCCGTCGTGGCGGTTCCGGCGGCCGCGGCAGCCTGACCGCATGCCGTCGCTCCGAGGCCGGTCGCCGTCGCCCCGTTCGGGCCGGCCGGACCGCCGCTGGCACTGATGTCGCACACGGCCTGTGCCATGGCCGGGTTCGGGGTGGCCGCGAGCGCCGCCATCGCACACAAGCCGGCTCCGCTCGCCGCCAGAATTTTGCGATACTTCAGTCCATAGGTAACCATCGTCACGTCGCTCCGCATTTCAGTGGCCGAGCATCGTCGACGACGCGACGCTCCGGGGGCCCGATGCCGTCGCGGCCAAGGGCTCGTAGATCGACGCAGTTCTTGGTCTTGCGGGTCGGGCTGCGCCGCTCCGCAGCATCACGGTGCGGCCTCCCGAAAGCCCCGGAATTGGCCTGCTCGGGATCGAGCCGGCTATTCCAGGAGGGGGTATGCAGACGCACTATTTTTTAGGCCTATAGACATATAGCCATGTTATCGGTTAATGGCCGATTAACCATGCCGACAAATATGGAAACGTGACCGGGCCGGTTGGCATGACCACCGTCGCGACTCGCTGCGCGCACGCGCGCAGGAGCAAGGGATGCGCGTTCGGCCGGCGTCCGGCGGGCGGATTCGAGGAGCGTAGCAACCGAGCGAGCAGTGCGCCGCGCACGCGACGTCCGGCCGTGCCCGCAGGCATCGCGTTCCGCAGGTGCGGCTCCCTTGCGGCCCCGTGCGCGCTCAGAACTCGCCGGCGAGACCGACGCGGCCGCCGTGATTGTCGCCGCCGGCGTAGGCGTAACCGGCCGTGACGGCGACCGGCCGCGCCGTGTCGAGCCGGTGCGCGAGGCTGCCGCCGAACGCGTACTCGCCGCGGAACGCCGCCGTGTTCATGGCCCAGCTCGTGCGGCCGGCGGCCGACGGCATCGGCGCTGTGGTCAGCGCCATCGCGGCGGCGACGCCTTGGCGGGCCTCCCGCTGGTTCTCGACGACCTGGCCCTGCAGGGTGGTGAGCGACGCGCCGATGCTGCTCGTGGCGGCCTGCAGCTGGGCGACGTTGACGGCGTCGGTCGCGGCGACGCCGGCCGCCACGTTGGTGACGCGCCGCTCGCTGCCGGCGGTGCCGACCGATACCGTGTTGGCCTCGCTCGCCACCGACCCGGCGCCGAGCGCGACGCTGTTCGCCGCCGTCACCACGGCGCCGTTGCCGATCGCGACGCCGTTGCTCACCGCGGCCGAGGCGTTGGGGCCGACCGCCGTGCTGTTGGCGCCGGTCGCGACCGCGTAGTCGCCGAAGGCGGCGCCGCCATTGGCGGCGGACGCGAGATTGCCGACCGCGACCGAGCCGGTGGCGCTCGCGCCGGTGCCGATCGCGATGGCGTTGGTCCCGGTCGACGACGCGCCGAGCCCGATCGCCAATGCGCCATCGGCGGAGGCGACCGAATTGCTGCCGATCGCCACCGCATTGCCGCCGCTCGCGGTCGCGCCACTGCCGGCCGCGAGCGACGCGGTGCCGGACGCCGTGGAGGACGCGCCGACCGCCGTCGCGCTCGCGCCCGAGGCGGTGGCCGACGATCCGAAGGCGGCGCTGTTCACGCCCGCGGCACGGCTGGCGGCGCCGACCGCGGTCGCCCCGTTGCCGGCCGCGCTCGCGCCGCCGCCGAGCGCCACCGCCTCGCTGCCGGCGGCAGATGCCGCGGCGGCCGAGGAGTTGACGGCCGTGTAGGCGGCCGCGGCGGTGAGCGCGGTCACCTGGGTCTGCAGCGTCCCGATGCTGGTGCCGTAGCCGGCGAGCGCCGTGTCGACGGCCGCGAAGGCGTCCGAGATGCGCGTGTAGGCCGTGGCGCCGATCGTGTAGCTGACCGTCCCGATCGTGCCGTCGGCGTTCAGCGCGGTGCCGAGGATCTGCGCCATCGCCGCGTTGGTGCCGTAGAGCTGCTGGCCGGTCACCGCGTCGGTCGAGGTCGCCGACAGCGTGCCGGCCCCGACATTGACGATCCGGCGCTCCTTGGCGGGCGAGCCGACCGAGACCGTGTTGGCCTCGCTGGCGATCGAGCCGTTGCCGAGCGCGACGGCGTTGGCGGCCGTCGCCTGGGCGCTGGTGCCGATGGCGATCGCACTGCTCGCCGACGCCGTCGCGAGATAGCCGATCGCCACCGCGTTGGCGCCGCTCGCGGTGTTGCGCGCCCCGAGCGCCACCGCATTGTTGCCGCTCGCCGTGGCTTGGCTGCCGACCGCCACGGCCGCCAAGCCGGACGCCTGCGCCACCGCGCCGAGCGCCGTGCTGTTGCTGCCGCTCGCCGCGCTGTCGCTGCCATAGGCGCTGGCGTACACGCCGGTCGCAGCGGCCCGGAAACCGGTCGCAACCGCTCCCATCTCGGTCGCTCTCGTGTCCGAGCCGACGGCGATCGCGTAGTTGCCGCTCGCGGTCGTGTAGGGGCCGAGCGCCGTGCTGCTGTTGCCGCCTGCCTGGGCGCCGGCCCCGAAGGCGGCGGCGTAGTCTCCGGTCGCGCCGGCGGCGCTGCCGACCGCCGTGCTGGTGCTGCCCGAAGCGGTGCTGTACGCGCCGAGCGCCGTCGCGTAGCCGTTGCTCGCCGTGCTGTTCGTGCCGTAGGCGGCGGCGTAGGCACCGCCGGCGGCGCTCTTGTAACCCGACGCGATCGAAGCCATGCCGGTCGCCTGGGCCTGATATCCGGTCGCCGTCGCATAGAAGGCGCTCGCCGTAGTCGAGGCGCCCAGCGCGGTCGCGTACTCGCCCGAGGCGGCGCTCTCGGATCCGACCGCCGTCGTATAGGTTCCGCTCGCCGCGCTCTTGTAGCCGGCCGCCACCGTGGCCGAGCCCGACGCCACCGCAAAGGCGCCCACGCCCGCCGATACGTTACCGCTCGCCACCGCCGAATAGCCGCAGGCGATCGCGGCGTTTCCAGTGGCCGTCGCGCCGTCGGCGTTGCCGTTGGCGTCGGCGCAGGCCAGCTGGGCCGCGGCGCCGTGCGGGAGCCCGGCCACGGCGATCACGGCGACGGAAGCGAGCAGCATCCGGCGCCGCCCGGCTCGGCGTCCGTCCGACCGGGGGGCGAAGGTCCGGCGTGCGCCCTGGTCGGCCGTCGATCGACAGTCGTGGTCCCGCATGCCGCGCCCCCTCTAGAACAACGAGGCTCCCAAGTGTCGGCCTGCGGCTTTGGCGGCAATTGTGGAAATTTGGGTGGATTTGCTAGCCTCGATGGGTGAGTCCGCAGTGCTCGCGTGCGTGTAGATCGGTGAAATTACGAATGGTATCCGAGGTTTCCGTCTCGGCCGTGGCCGCGATGCGGGCCCGTCCGGGGTTCTCGGCGGCGATGCGCGAGCAGGCGCGCGGCGTCGTCGCGTTGTTTCGCAGCAACACTCTTCTGAACCTCCTGATGAACGACCGCGCCCGCGCGCTGTTCATGGTGGTCGCGCTCTACCTCCACCATCACGGCCGCGCCGACGGCAAGCCGGGCCTCACCGTCGGCGCCCTGAAGGATCTGTGCGTGCGGCTCGAGCTGTGCAGCCGCGGCCGCTGCGAGGCGATGCTGGTGGTGCTGCGGGCGGCCGGCTATCTCGCGCCGGCGGCGAGCGACGACAGGCGCGTGCGCGTGCTGGTGCCGACCGACACGCTCGTCGCGCTGCAGACCGAACGCTGGCGGGCGCATTTCGACGCGATCGAGATGGTGGTCCCGGAGGTGGCGCGATATCGCGCGCTGCTGGAGCGGCCGGACTTCGTCGCCGCCTTGGTCGGCGCGCTCGGCGAGCCCTACATCGCCGGCTTCCGGATGCTGCACCACGCACCCCGGCTGTTTCCCTTCGTCGAGCGCAACGGCGGCGTCGCGGTGTTGTTCGCGCTCGCCCTCGAAGGGCCGGAGGAGGGGCCGTTCCCGCCGACCGATCCGGTGCGCCTCTCGATCAACGGCCTGTCGACCCAGTTCGGCGTGTCGCGCAAGCACGTGCTGACGCTGCTGCGCGACCTCGAGGCGGAGGGGTTCATGCGGCGCGGCCCGGAGCCCGACCGCGTCACTTTCCTGCCGCCGCTCCGCGAGGGTCTCGAGATCATGAGCGCGACGATCTTCGTCTATTTCGTCCAGGCCGGCGCGCGGGCGTTGGCCGCGGTGGAACCTGCCGTGGTGGAGCCCGAAGCACGCGCGCCGGCCGCGGACGCGCCGGCGCGCTGATCGGCCGGAGGCCTTCTCACTCCGCCGCGACGGCCGGCGTCTCGGCCTTCAGCCGCTTGAGGTCGGGCGGCACCGCCTCCTCGACGAGGGCGGCGAGCGCCTGGTCGAGCGGCACCACGGTCGACTTGTCGGAGCCGAGCCGGCGGATCGACACGGTGCGCTCCGCCGCCTCCTTCTTGCCGACGACGAGCAGCACCGGCACCTTGGCCAGCGAGTGCTCGCGGACCTTGTAGTTGATCTTCTCGTTCCTCAGATCGATGCCGACCCGCAGGCCGAGCCGGCGCGCCGTCGCCACCGCCTCCTTGGCGTAGTCGTCGCCGTCCTGCGTGATGGTCGCGACCACCACCTGAACGGGGGCGAGCCACAGCGGGAAGTGCCCGGCGTGGTGCTCGATGAGAATTCCGAGGAAGCGCTCCATCGAGCCGCAGATCGCCCGGTGCACCATCACGGGCGTCTTCTTCGCGCCGTCGGCGTCGATGTAGAAAGCGCCGAACCGCTCCGGCAGGTTGAAGTCGACCTGGGTGGTGCCGCACTGCCAGTCGCGGCCGATGGCGTCGCGCAGCACGTATTCGAACTTCGGCCCGTAGAACGCGCCTTCGCCGGGGTTCACGGCGGTCTTGATCTTGCCGCCCGACTGGTCGGCGATCTGCTGCAGCACCCGACCCATCACCTCCTCGGCGTGATCCCACGAGGCGTCGGAGCCGACGCGCTTCTCGGGCCGGGTCGAGAGCTTCACGGTGAGGTCGCCCGAGAAGCCGAAATCCGCGTAGGTCGACAGGATCAGGTCGTTGATCTTCAGGCACTCCTCGGCGAGCTGATCCTCGTTGCAGAAGACGTGGGCGTCGTCCTGGGTGAAGCCGCGCACCCGCATCAGCCCGTGCATGGCGCCGGACGGCTCGTAGCGATGCACGACGCCGAACTCGGCGAGGCGGATCGGCAGGTCGCGATAGCTCTTCAGCCCGTGCTTGAAGATCTGCACGTGGCCCGGGCAGTTCATCGGCTTGATGGCGAACCAGCGCTTGTCCTCGGCCTCGTCGCCGGCCGACTGCGCCGCGAACATGTTCTCGCGGTACCACTCCCAGTGGCCGGAGGTCTCCCACAGGACCTTGTCGAGCATCTGCGGGGCGTTGACCTCGTCGTAGTCGGCGGCGAGACGGCGGCGCATGTAGGCGACCACGGACTGGAACATCGACCAGCCCTTGGCGTGCCAGAACACGACGCCGGGACCTTCCTCCTGGAAGTGGAAGAGATCGAGCTCGCGCCCGAGCTTTCTGTGGTCGCGCTTCTCGGCCTCCTCGATCTGCTTCAGATAAGCGTCGAGGTCCTCCTGCTTGGCCCAGGCGGTGCCGTAGATGCGGGTCAGCATCGGGTTGTTCGAGTCGCCGCGCCAATAGGCGCCCGCGACCTTCATCAGCTTGAAGGCGGTGCCGATCTTGCCCGTCGAGGTCATGTGCGGGCCGCGGCACAGGTCGAACCAGTCGCCCTGCTTGTAGATCTTGATGGTCTGATCCTCGGGGATCGCGTCCACGAGCTCGACCTTGAAGTTTTCCCCTTTGTCGCGGAAGACCTGCTTGGCCTCGTCGCGCGACCACACCTCCTTGGTGAACGGCCGGTCGCGCGCGACGATCTCCTTCATCTTCTTCTCGATCGCGGCGAAGTCGTCCGGCGTGAACGGCTCGTTGCGGAAGAAGTCGTAATAGAAGCCGTTCTGGATCACCGGGCCGATGGTGACCTGGGTGCCGGGCCACAGCGCCTGCACGGCCTCGGCCATCACATGCGCGGCGTCGTGGCGGATCAGCTCGAGGGCGCGCGGATCGTCGCGCGACACGAACTCGATTGCCGCGTCGCGCTCGATCGGGTCGGCGAGGTCGGACAGCACGCCGTCGAGCGCCATCGCGACGGTGCGCTTGGCGAGCGAGGGCGAGATGCCCTTGGCGATGTCGAGACCGGTGATGCCGTCGGGGAACTCCCGACGCGCGCCGTCGGGAAAGGTCAGGGCGACCATTGCAAAGCTCCTGTTGCTCACTCGCTGCCTACGAACGCAGGTAAGCGGATTCTGTCGATGTGAGAGGCATATAGCAGGACAGGGGCGAAGTGCAAGGCGGGGGAGTCAGGGCGTCGGTGGAGGCCTGCTATTCGGCGTCTCGGTCGAGGTGGACGCGAACTCGACCCGGTTCGACGATCCACAGCTCTCCTTCGACACGGCGAGAGCGCGCGAGAGTCATAAACGCCTCGATACGTGCCAGCAGCCGCGGAAGCGTCACGGGACGCCCCGGATCGAGGACGACGAGGCCGGCCGTCGGACCCGGCGGAAATCGCAGGACCTGACTGAAATCGCGGTCCAGCGTCACCAAGGTCCGTCGTTCAACGACACACGCGGCGTAGATCGCTTGGTCCGGCGCACCGTGCAGTTCCTCGTCCCGGACCGTCTCCACATCATGACCTTGGCGGCGGAGCAGGTCCACGCCGCGTCGGCCAATATTCTCGTCGAGCTTGATCCTCACACCGCCGTACCCGCGGACACGGCGATCACACGCTCGCGTGAGGCCTCGGCCCCGTAGGCGATCGCGGCCAGGATGTCGTCGCGGGACAATGCCGGATACTCCTCTCGCACCTCCGCCTCGGACAGGCCGCTCGCCAACAGGTCGAGCACGAGAGAGACCCAGATGCGGGTTCCGCGGATACACGGCTTTCCCCCGCAAACGGCGGGGTCGAGAGTGATTCTGTCGAGGAGATCGGCCATGGGATCCTCCATTTTTGAAATTATAGCATGCTCGGCGCGACGCCGGAGGTGGCGGCTTCGAACCCGCGCGCGGCACAATGCTGTGCCGGGTGCGCCTCGTCCGCGGACACGAGCGCAGTCCTCGCGCCAACGGTATTTTCGCGTGCAACGGCGTTCGCCGTCACAAGAATTCGCGCCGGACGAAAATGATTTGTTTGGTCGCTCTGCTCGCCGGCCGGGGCTGTTTGCTGGCGCGAGTCGCGCAAGACACGCGGGCTCGGACACAATCCCTAACGAATTCTTAAGGTCGATCACAAAGCCGCCAAATTGCCGAGTCACGGTTCCGATGGGGACAGGGGGAGTCAGCACATCTCACATCAGACATCCGGGTTGACGTGACGGCGCGTCGACGTCTGCGCAACGAGGACCGTGCCCAGGCGGTCGCGTGACGGGTGCGCCGACGTGAGCACGATCGTGCCGCGGCTGCATGGTCGTCGGCTGGCGTGGTCGCGGTCGAGCCGATCCGAGGATGTCTGCCGAGCCACGACGCGCGCTGCGGCGCGCGCCGTCGGACCCTGCGTGCCTGTGTCTCGTGCGTGTCGGTGCGTTCAGCGTCGGTGAGTGAGCGTCGCGTGAGCTTAGTGTCAGTGTGCGTCGCGTCAGTGAGCGTAGCGTGAGTGAACGTAGCGTGAGTGAGAGAGCGTCGCGTCAGTGAGCGTAGCGTCGTGAGTTCGAGTCACGTTCGAGTCGAACTCGTTTTCAGTCGTCCTTGTGAGCAGTGCGTTCGCGTTTCGAGTACCACATCCGGAGCACGGGGAACGCTTCATGGATGAAGGCCTGCAGCGGGCATGCCGGCGGTGTGCCTGTTCTCGCGTCCCGACCGCGGTCCTGGCCGCTGCGGCCTTCGTCGTCGTGAGCGTCCACGCGCTCGTCGGTCTCTCCTCCGCCGCCGCGCAGACAGCCGGCGCGCCAGCGTCGCCACGCGCGGCGGCGGAGGCGTCCTCCACGTCGACGGCGCCGGCCCGTCCGCGCCCGCCGGCCCGCCGTCCGGACGCCGCGACCACGGCCGACCGCGCGCACGCCAACACGGTGTCGATCGTCGCCGGCGGAACCGGGTCGACGGCGCTCGCCGCCGTCACCGACCTCGCCGCCGTGCTCGACGACGGCGACGCCTTCCGGGTTCTGCCGATCGTCGGCAGCGGCGGCGCCCAGACGGTGCGCGACGTGCGCCTCCTGAAGGGCATCGATCTCGGCATCGCGCCGGCCCGCGCGCTGGCGCTCCTCTCGGGGCCGAGCGGCATCGGCAGGCTCGACGACAAGATCAGCATCGTGACCAAGCTGTTCAACGAGGAGATCCACGTCCTCGTCCGATCCGACGCGGCCTTCGTCGCGCTCGCTGATCTGGCCGGCCGTCCGGTCGCGATCGGCGAGGCGGGCTCCGGCACGGCGCTGATCGCCCGTGACGTGCTCGACAAGCTCGGTGTTTCGGTCACCACCGTCACGCTGCCGACCGCCGACGCGATGGAGAAGCTGCGCAGCGGCGCGATCGAGGCGGTGGTGCTGCTCGCCGGCAAGCCGGCGCCGGCGCTGGCGCGGCTGCCGGCCGGGCCGTTCCGGCTGCTGCCGCTCGCCTACGCGAAGCCGCTGCAGGCCGACTACCTGCCGGCGGTGCTGTCGGCCGCGGACTATCCGGGCCTGGTGGCGCCGGGCGTTGCGGTCGAGACGGTGGCGGTCGGCACCGTGCTGTTCACGCCGAGCTGGCCGAAGGGGTCGGACCGTTACAAGCGCATCGAGCGGTTCGTCGAGACGCTGTTTCCCAAGCTCGCCGCCCTGCAGGCGCCGCCGCGTCATCCCAAATGGCGGGAGACCAGCCTCGCCGCGACGGTGCCGGGCTTCGCGCGGTTCCCGGCCGCCGAGGAGTGGCTGCGCAAGAACGCGCCGCCGCCGGTGTCGCGCGAGCAGTTCGACAAGTTCCTGGCGAGCCGGCGCGTCGCCGCCGACGACACCGCGACGCCGGCCGATCGCGAGAAGCTGTTTCAGGAGTTCCTGCGCTGGAACGAGACGCGCGAGCGCCGCTGAGCGGCCGCGTCCTGTTTCCATGCCACGTCGAATGGAGGAGCGTCATGAGTGCCCCGATCGACGACGACGGATCGACCGTGCCGCTGCGCTACGCGCCGCCCTGGGCGCGCCGCGGGCTGGAGCGCGGCGACGAGACCGCGCCGGAGGCGCGCGACGCCGAACCGACCGTCGTGCCGGACCCGCCGGAGCCGCCGGCTTTTCTGGAGTCGGCCGAGGACGAGGACACCGCGCCGCCGATCGCCGAGGCGACGCCGCATCGCGAGCCGGAGGTGATCCTCGGCGTGCCGTTCGGCGACGTCGCCGCGCACGAGCCGCAGGACCATGCACCGGCTGACCTTGCACCGGCTGTCCATGCACCGCCTGACCATGGGCCGCAGGATCTCGACGTCCTCGCCGCGCCGGTGGCTGGGCCGATGCCGCCGGCCGCGACCGCC
>NZ_JBEOMB010000161.1:0-2261 GCF_046000175.1 Rhodoplanes sp. SY1 | reverse complement strand
TGTCAAGCGACATCCGGAACTGCCCCCTTTGCGACATCAAGAACTGACCCCCTTGGTGGTTGGTTCAAGCGGTCGCCGGCTGGGGCGCCGGAGCGGGCTTCTGCAGAAGCCCGCTCCGGCGCTTTTCGCGCAGCCGGTAGCTGTCGCCCCTGATGGTGACGACGTGGCTGTGGTGGAGCAGCCGATCGAGGATGGCGGTCGCCACCACGGCGTCGCCGAACACGGTGCCCCATTCGCCCACCGGCCGGTTCGACGTCACCAGCATGGCGCCCCGCTCGTAGCGGCGGCTCACCAGCTGGAAGAACAGGTGCGCCGCGTCGGGCTCGAACGGCAGGTAGCCGAGCTCGTCGACGATCAGGAGCTTGGGCTTGCCGTAGTGGGTCAGCCGCTCCTCCAATCGGCCGTCCTGATGGGCCTTGGCGAGCTGGGCCACCAGCGTGGTCGCCGGCACGAACAGCACCGTGTAGCCGGCGACGATCGCCTCCCGGCCGAGCGCCACGGCGAGATGCGTCTTGCCAACCCCGGGCGGCCCGAGCAGCAGCACCGCCTCGCCGTTGGCGATGAAGCGGCCGGTCGAAAGCTCACGGATCTGCGCCTTGTCGAGCGAGGGCTGCGCCGCGAAGTCGAAGCCGGCGAGATCACGCACGAACGGGAAGCGGGCGAGCCCCAGGCTCATGTCGATCCGGCGCTGGTCCTTGCGGGCGATCTCGCGCTCGCAGAACAGCGTCAGCGCCTCGCGGATGGTCAGCTCGCGCCGGCCCGCCTCGTCGATCAGAGTGTCGAGCTGGTCGCGCACCGCGGTCAGCTTCAAGCGTGTCAGCATGCCGATCAAGTGGTCGTGTGCGGTCATCAGAAGTCTCCCCCGACGAACGCCGCATAGTCGGCGAGCGGCCGCTGCAGCGACGAGGCCGGCGGCTCCGGACACGGCGCCTGCGTCAACGGCGCCACGTCGGACGGCGCCACGGGCCCGCCGGCGCGTGGGCGCTCCCGGCTCCCCACCACGCCGGCGAGGTGGGTCGGATCGACCCGCCGCCCGTGCCGGCCGACAAGCTCGGCATGCACCGCCACCTCGCGCCCGGCGTGCCGGACCCGCACCTCCCCGGCGCCGACCACCACCCGAACCCGTTCGCCGATCAGTCGCCACGGCACCGAATAGGCGTTGCCGTCGACCTCCACGGCGCAGTCGCTCCCCACTCGCCGCACCAGCTCGCGCGACGTCGTGAACGGCGGGATGCCGTCGAGCGGCTTCAGCGCCGCCGCTTCCTCCCGCAGGAACCGAGCCATCGGCGCCTCGCCGGTGGTGCCGTGGGCGCGCACATCCGCCACCTCCCGGGTCCAGGCCGCGAGATGCGCCTCCAGCGCCGGCCAGGTCGCGAACGACCGCCCGGCGATCGCGTTGCGCTTCACGTAGCCGACCCCGCGCTCGTCCTTCCCCTTGGTCCGCGCCCGGTACGGCGCGCAGGCCCGCACCCGGAACCCCCAGTGCCGCGCGAAGGCGTGCAGCCGCGGATGCAGCACCACCTCCCGGCTCGCCGCGTCGTGGTGCACCACCAGCGCCCGCGCATTGTCGAGCAGCACCTCCTCGGGCCGTCCGCCGAACGCCGAAAACGCGCTCTCCAGCCCGTCGAGCCAGTTCTCCTGCCGCTCGTTCCGATAGGCCCGAACGTGCAGCCGCCGCGAAAAGCCGAGCGTCGCCACGAACAGGAACACCTTCACGGCCTCGCCGCCGATCGCGACACGCCGCTCGCCGAAGTCGATCTGAAGCTGCTCGCCCGGTCGCGTCTCGAACCGGACCGTCGCCCGCGCCGCCGCCAGAAGCTCGCGCCGCAGCGGCGCCACCGCCCGCTCAACCGTCCTCAGGCTCACCGCCACGCCCTTCTCGGCGACAAGCTCCTGGCGCACAACGTCGGCGTTCCCGCCGTGCCGCCGGAACCGCTCCGACAGCCAGTCATCCAGCCCGTCCAGCGCCTTCGCCCGCGACACCCCCCGGCACGGCTGCCAGCCGCCCATCCCGAGCCACCGCCGAACCGTCGCCTTCGAGCAGCCGAGCTCCGCCGCGATCCGCTTCGCGCCCCAGCCCAAGTCCTTCAGCCGCATCATCGCCGCGACGTCGTCCGGCGTCCTCATCGCTTCACCCCGCGGAACTTCGATCCGCGGGTCGTACTGCACGTCCTTCGGCATCATGCCGACCTCCTCTGCGATCACGAGAGGGGGTCAGTTCCTCGTGTCGTCAGGGGGCCAGTTTGTCGTGTCGCCTGACA
>NZ_JBEOMB010000160.1:0-8322 GCF_046000175.1 Rhodoplanes sp. SY1 | reverse complement strand
TCGGCATCTCGATGAACACCGCCAAGCTGCACGTCTCGGCCGTGCTGCGGCGGCTCGGTCTCGGCAACCGCATGCAGGCCGTGGCGCTCGGCGCCCGGCTCACGCAAGACCACGGGGAGGCTGTTCTGGCGGCGGAGTGACACGCGGCGCGGCCGGCGTGGTCGCCGGTCGCCCGAAGGACCACGATCGTCCGGTGCGCAGCACGCCTGCCGGGCCGATCGCGCATATTGACAACCGGGGTCGTCAATCCGACTTTACGACGATCCGATGCTGCCCCGGACTCGCGCTCGCGGGGGGACCAGCCCATGCAGACCGCCTCGGCCCGGCTCGACACGTTGCGGTCTCTCGCCGCCAACGTCACGGTGCTCGACCCCGACGGCACGATCGTCCACACGAATGCGACGTGGCGGGACCCGTCTCCCGCCAATGGCGCCGCGCTGCCCGACGGCGGCCGCGGCCTCAACTACCTGTCGCTTTGCCCGGCCGAGCGGGCGCGCCGCCTCGAGGCGCTGATCGAGGGCGAGTGCGACCTCGTCACCAGCGTCTATCCGTGCCGCTCCTCGCGCGAGAACCGCTGGATCCTGCTGGTGGCGACGCCGCTCGCCGACACGCGGCCGCGGGGGATCACGCTCCTCCACCTCAACCTGTCGACGCTGCTGCCGGCCGAGATCGGCCGCGACGGCTTGCGCGCCTTGCATTCGCCCGACGTGGTGCCGGCCGCCACCCTGGAGGCGATCGTCGCCACCATCGAGGACTCGATCGCCCGCAGCCTCGTGGTGCCGGCGACGACCGGTGCGGCCTGCGGGGGCGACGTCCTCGCGGCCGGGGCCGGCGGGCCGGAGGACGGCGCGGCGCCGGACGACGACCGGCTGGCCCACACGGTGCTCCCGGTGCGCGGCGAGACCGGCGTGTCGGAGCCGGTGTCGATCGTCGATCACCTGCCGCGGCGCCAGCGCCAGGTGTTCGCGCTGCTCGGCGAGGGCCGCAGCAACGGCGAGATCGCCGCGGCGCTCGGCATCTCGACCAACACGGCCAAGCTGCACGTCGCCGCGGTACTGCGCCGCCTCGGCCTCGACAACCGCATGCAGGCCGTGGCGCTCGCCGCCCGCACCGGCGGCGAGCCGGGGTGATCACACCATCTCGCCGCGCGCCGCCGCGGCGGCGGCCCGGATCGCCGCGATGTTGGCCTTGTAGGCCTCCGGCGTGCGGCCCTTGAACACGGCCGAGCCGGCGACCAGCACGTTGGCGCCGGCGGCGGCGATGCGGCCGGCGTTCTCCGGCGTCACCCCGCCGTCGACCTCGATGTCGATCGGCCGGTCGCCGCACATCGCGCGCAGCCGCCGGATCTTCTCCAGCGCCGCCGGGATGAAGGCCTGGCCGCCGAAGCCCGGATTGACCGACATCACGAGGATCAGGTCGACGTCGTCGACGAGGTGCTCGATCGTGCTCTCCGGCGTGCCCGGGTTGAGCGTGACGCCGGCCTTCTTGCCGAGCCGGCGGATCTCCTGCAGCGAGCGATGGACGTGCGGGCCGGCCTCGACATGCACCGTGACGATGTCGGAGCCCGCCTTGGCGAACGCCTCCAGATAGGGGTCGCAGGGCGCGATCATCAGATGGACGTCGAAGGTGCGGTCGGTGTGCGGCCGCAGCGCCTTCACGACGTCGGGACCGATCGTGATGTTGGGGACGAAGTGGCCGTCCATCACGTCGACATGAATCCAGTCGGCGCCGGCCTCCACCACGGCGCGGACCTCCTCGCCGAGACGGGCGAAATCGGCGGACAGAATCGACGGCGCGATCTTCAAAGGACGATGCATGACACCCACGGGGTTCGGCGTTGAAGGCAGGAGTTCGTATGTCGGAAACGCAATATGTGCTTGTCGCGCAGAACGCGCCGCCGCTCAAGCCGTGCCGCCGCTCGAGCCGTGCCGGCGGGCCGGCCGGCGCCGGGGGCAGCCCGCCGCGGCGCCGGCCGCGACCCGGCAAAAATGTCCCGACGCGCGCCGCGCGGGCAAGTTTTTCCGGTTCGTTAACGACTCCGGACGTTGATATCAAAAGGGAAAACGTGCGGCACGGCGCTTGCTCTGAAGGGTCCAGTTGCGATCCGACCAGCGAGACACGCCATGTTCCTCACCGGTTCGGCCCTGTCGGCCCTCGACGTCCTCGACACGCTCAAGAGCCTGTTCGGCTCGAATGCCAACACGTCTCAACGCGCTGCCGGCCAGTTCTCCGTCGAGGAGGACGGGACCGGCAAGACGAAGACCAAGAAGGCGACGTCGCAGGGGACGGGCGTCGTCTCGTCCGAGACCATGCAGGCGTTGCTCGCGCTGCAGGCCAAGAGCGGCGGCGGCGCGCTCGCGTCGCAGGCCTTCGCCCGCTTCGACAAGGACGGCAGCGGCCGCATCGACAAGACCGAGTTCGACGACATCCTGACGAGCCTCGGCGGACGGCCGGGCGGCTCCTCGGCGACGTCGCTGTTCGACGCGCTCGACGCCGACGACGACGGCGGCGTGTCGGCGGACGAGCTCACCTCGGCGCTGTCGCGCCGCGGCAACGCGGCCGCCGCCGGCTTCCGCAGCGACGCCACCGTGCAGGAGCAGTTCCAGCGCATGCTGCGCCAGCAGCTCGAGATCGTCGCGACCCAGCCGACCGGCATGGCGGTGAGGCAGCTGATCTGATCTGCTCTGCTTTGATCTGATCTGATCTGATCTGATCTGATCGCGACGCCGTTCGCTCCGCCCTCACCCTGAGGAGGCTGCGAAGCAGCCGTCTCGAAGGGCGGGGGCGGCCTCGGCGTCGGCCTCCACCGACGGGGGCCACATGGTTCGAGACGCGCCCCTCACGGGGCGCTCCTCACCATGAGGGGCGAAGCAACTCGCGGCGCGCCAGTATCGCTGATACGAAAAAGCCCCGCCGGAGCGGGGCCTTTCTGCTTCGTGACGGTGGCTGCCGAGCCGGAGGAAAACCTCACTGCTCGATGGTGCGCACCACGCTCGAGATCGGGCGGCCGGAGCCGGCGGTCGGGAGCTTCTCGTTCTTGGCGATCATGGCGTCGTACTGGGCCATCGACTGCAGCCCGTTGGTGCCGACCATGTGGACGACCTTGTAGCCGCCCTTCTTCAGCTCGGCGAGCAGCAGGGGCGTGGCGAGTGCGGTGCCGTGCTGGAAGTCGTGCATCAGCACGATGCCCTTGCCGTGCTTCTTCAGCTTGTCCATCACGCGCGCGACGATCTGGTCGGGCTTCCTGATCTTGAAGTCGAAGGAGTCGAGGTCGGTCGAGAAGATCGCGACGTTGCGGTCGCCCAGATACGCGACGGCTTCGGCCGGATGCTTGAGCTGCGGGAAGCGGAAGAACGGCGCGATCGGCTGGCCGATGGCGGCCTTCACGGCGCTGATGCCCTTCTCGATCTCCTCCTTCTGCTCGTCCGGGGTCTTCTTCGAGAGGTCGACATGCGACCAGGTGTGCGAGCCGACCGAGTGCCCGGCCTCGTAGACCTGCCGCAGGATGTCCGGATAGTAGGTCGCGTGCTTGCCGATCGAGAAGAAGATCGCCTTGACGCATTCCTGCTCGAGCGCCCTGAGCACGGCCGGCGTGTTGCCGAGCCACGGCCCGTCGTCGAAGGTCAGCACCACCTCGCCGGGCTGCAGGAAGTCGAACTGCTTGAAATGCTCGAAGCCGAAGCCGGGGCCGCCCGTGGTGTCGATCTGCACGGTGCGGGAGACGCCGAGCGCGCCCGGGTTGGCGCAGGCCGGCCCCTTGACGGCGGCCGGGCCGGCGAGCGACGGCAGGCCGGGATTGGCGGCGGCCGGCACCGGGGCGGCGACCGGCTTCGGCGCCGTGGCCGGGGTCGCGGTCGCCGGCGCGGTGCGCGGCATGGCGCCGGCCTGGGCGACGACGATCGGGGCCTCGGCGGACGGCGCCGCCACCGGGCCGACCGCCTGGTTGACCACCTGGCGCACAACCGGTCGCGGTTCGGCCGGAGCGACGGCCGTGGTGGCGGCTGTCGTCGTGGCCGTGGTCACGGGCGCCGCGGCGCCCGCCGCCGGTGCCGCGGAGGACTGCGTCCCGGCCGGCATCGGCCAGGGCAAGCCCTTCTGGGCGAAAACAATTCCGATCGAGCCGGCGATCGCCACGACGACGAGACCGGCTGCCACTGTGTAGGTGCGCATGGCCTGTTCCCCTCTGGCTCGCTCGCCGGTAGCCGGATCGGACGTCCCCGTTCCGTCGCTGCGCGACTCAGTCGATCGAGACCCACCTGTGGTTCATGCTATCCGAATTCGTTTACCGATTTCACCTGTTCCGGGCGGAAACACGCCCGCCGGCGCGCGTTTCGGCCGGCTTGCGCGGGATCTGCAACACTCGCCCGGTCGGGCTAGGCCACGACCAGGGCACTGATCAGGGCACCGACGTCGCCGTCAGAGAGGAGCGCATGCCAGAGTTCCAGGATATCACGGTCGAGACCCGCGACGGGGTCGCCCGCATCACCATCGCCCGACCGGACAAGTACAACGCCTTCCGGGCCGAGACCGTCGAGGAGCTGATCGCCGCCTTCACGGCGGCCGGGTGGGACCGCGCGGTCGGCGTGATCGTGCTGACCGGGGCGGGCGACAAGGCCTTCTGCACGGGCGGTGACCAGTCCTCGCACGAAGGCGGCTATGGCGGGCGCGGCACCATCGGCCTGCCGCTGGAGGAGCTGCACACCATCATCCGCGACGTGCCGAAGCCGGTGATCGCGCGGGTGAACGGCTTCGCCATCGGGGGCGGCAACGTCCTGGTCACCTGCTGCGACCTCGCGGTCGCCTCCGACCGCGCCGTGTTCGGCCAAGTCGGCCCGAAGGTCGGCTCGGTCGATCCGGGTTTTGGGACAGCCTACCTGGCCCGCGTGGTGGGCGAGAAGAAAGCGCGAGAGATCTGGTTCCTGTGCCGGCGCTACACGGCCGCGCAGGCGCTGGAGATGGGGCTCGTCAACGCCGTCGTCCCGCACGATTCGCTCGACGCCGAGGTGGCGCGCTGGTGCGACGAGATTCTGGCGTTGAGCCCGACCGCGCTGGCTTTGGCGAAGCGCGCCTTCAACGCGGATTCGGAATCGATCCGCGGCATCTCGGCGCTCGGCATGCAGGCGGTCGGCCTGTTCTACGAGACCGAGGAGTCCAAGGAGGGCGTCGCCGCCTTCAAGGAGAAGCGCAAGCCGCGCTTCCGGTGAGGAGGCCTCGTGTCCCGGGCGCGGCGCAACGCGCCGCGAACCGGGACCCAGGGGCGATCGGGCGAGGCCGCCCGTCGTGCCGCCCGTCGTGCGGCCCCTGGGCCCCGGCTCTGCGGCGCATCAGCCCTGCGGCCTGCCGCGCCTTGTCCGGGGCACGAGACCGAGCAGGCGGCGCGACGGCCCTTGGCCACTCACCCCGGAAAGCGATCCCGATACGCCGGCAGCGCGTCGGGGAAGGGCAGGGCGGTCGCCTCGAACACGCCGCGGGCGATGGCGCGGGCGACCACCTGGGCCGCGACGGCGCCGAGCCGGGCGAGGGCGAACACCGGATCGGGCAGGGCGACCCGGCCGGTCGCGGCGGCGAAGACGATGTCGCCGTCGAGCGGCGTGTGGACCGGATAGAGGGCGGTGGCGAAGCCGTCCTGCGCCATCACGGCGAGGCGCTGGGCCTGCGAGCGGTCGAGGATCGCGTCGGTCGCGACGATCACCAGCGTGGTGTTCTGCCCCGGCATCCCTTTCGTCCGCGGCGTGAGTGCCGCCGCCGGCACCCGCGCCGGCAGGCCGTGGCCGCCATACTCGCCGTCACGCTCCACCGCCCCCGCCCAGAACCACGGCCCGGCGCCGATCACGGCGCCGCCGCAGGCATTGACGGCGGCGAGCGCCGCGACCGTGACGCCGTCCTCGGTGACGGCGGAGGCCGAGCCGAGCCCGCCTTTGAAGTCCACAGTGGTGGCGCCGCGTCCGGCCCCGACGCTGCCGAGCGCGAAGCCCTCGGCCGTCGCCGCGGCCGCGGCCGCATAAGCGAGCTCGCGATAGGGCGGGAAGCGCCCCCACGCCTTGTCGCCGCCGTTGAGGAGGTCGAAAAGCACCGCGCCCGGCACGATCGGCACCCGCATCGCCCCGACTGCGAAGCCGCGCCCCTGCTCGCGAAGATACGCCTGGACGCCGCTCGCCGCGTCGAGCCCGAAGGCTGAGCCGCCCGAGAGCACCAGCGCGTCCACCTGCTCGACCGTGCGGCCGAGCGCGAGGAGGTCGGTCTCGCGGGTGCCCGGTCCGCCGCCGCGCACGTCGCAGGCGGCGACCGCCGCCGCGTCGAACAGCACGCAGGTGACGCCCGAGGCGAGCCGCGCGTCGTCGGCGTTGCCGACCGTGAGGCCGGCGACGTCGGTGAGCAGGTTCTTCGCCATCGGCGGTCCCCTCGCGATCGGTCTCGGGTTGGCGAGCCGACAGGGATTCGCCCGCCCGGTCAACGGGAGAACGATGCGCGGCGGCGCGACGCTTGCCTTGTCGGCGTGGCCGGCGCATCACGGCGGCATGACCGACGTCTCCTTCCTGTGGGCCCTCCTGGCCGGCGTGGTGAGCTTCCTCAGCCCCTGCGTGCTGCCGCTGGTGCCGCCCTATCTCGTCTACCTGGCCGGCACCTCCATCGAGCGGGCGGGCGCCGCCGCGGCCGCGGAAGGCCGTCCGGCGCGCGACCGGCGCGGCACCGTGCTGGCGGCGCTCCTGTTCGTCGCCGGCTTCTCGACCGTGTTCGTCGCCCTCGGCGCAAGCGCCAGCGTGATCGGCCGGCTCCTGCGCGCCTATTCGGACTGGCTGTCGATCGTCGCCGGCCTGGTCATCATCGGCATGGGGCTGCATTTTCTCGGTCTCACCCGGATCGACGTGCTGATGCGCGAGAAGCGGCTCGCCATGCCGCGGCCGGTCGGCCTGTGGGGCGCCTATGTGATGGGGCTGGCCTTCGCGTTCGGCTGGACCCCCTGCATCGGGCCGATCCTGGCCGCGATTCTCGCGGTCGCCGGCACCAAGGAGACGGTGCTGAAGGGCGCGGCGCTGCTCGCCGTCTACTCGGCCGGGCTCGGCCTGCCGTTCCTGGCCGCGGCCTTCGCGGTCGAGCCCTTCGCCGCCTTCCTGGCGCGTTTCAAGCGCCATCTCGGCCTCGTCGAGAAGGGGATGGGCGTGCTGATGGTGCTCACCGGCCTCGCCTTCCTGTTCGGCCTCGTCAACCAGGTGAGCTTCCTGCTGCTCGAATGGTTCCCGGTGCTCGGTACCATCGGCTGAGCCGGTCCGGACCCGCCTGTCCGGACCCGTCTGTCCGGAGTCGCCGCCCGCGCCCCGCATCCTGCGCGCGAACCGCACGACACCGCGCCGCGCCATCGCGCGACAGACTCGGCCGAGCGTTTGTTGGCGCCATGTGTCAGGGCGAACGCGACAGATCGCCCGTGCGGCGTCGTGTCAGGCTGACGGACCAGACGCGACGCTAGTCCGCCCGGATAGGTCCCGTGATCGTCGTCGGTCCCCCTCGCCGCTACCGATCGTTGCGCTGCAGCGACTCCGGCCCGGATTACGCTGCCCGTACACATCCATCCGTCGATACTGCGCGGGGGGATGGTGGGTAGCCGCGGGAAATTACGTATTGCCCCTTGTTGACACTCAGAGATGTAAAGGTAGCATTACACTGGACTGATGAAAACGACGACGTGAGGCGGCCAGACGACAGACGCCCGGCTCGACGCGAGCCGGGGCGCGAATGGCAGGGTCTGACGTGACCGCGTTCGGCGCCGGACGGTTCGGCGCACGCGCGGAGCGGGCACGACGGATCCGGTCCTCCACGGCGGTGTGCGCGTGGCGAGTTTCATGCGGGCGACCGGCAGCGGGGCTCGCGATGTACGGCGGGTCGGGCGACCGGCCGCCGACAGTGGGACACTGATGACGGACTTCAAGTTCAACGAGGACGTGGTCGGCTGGGCGCGGCCATTCGCGCGGTGGCTCAACGACATCGACTGGAAGGACTCCTGGCGCACGTTCTCGATCCAGTATTCCCCCGATGCAATCGGGCGGAATGACCGCCGTGGCGCACGCTACGGCAAAACCCGGCATGCGGGACGTTTGCAGCGACGAACCGCGGCCACCTCAATGGAGGGTATACAGATGGCTGAAAATCGGAGCCTGTCCGGCCTCACCGAGGAGGAGGCGCTCGAGTTCCACGCCCAGTTCAAGACCACCTTCACGGCCTTCATGGTGATCTGCGTCCTCGCCCACGTTCTCGTGTGGGCCTGGAAGCCCTGGTACTGAGCGAGAGGGGATTAGGCTATGTCGAACCCGCAAGACGACTACAAGA
>NZ_JBEOMB010000159.1:0-2147 GCF_046000175.1 Rhodoplanes sp. SY1 | reverse complement strand
CATTGACCCCGTGTGGCTGCGGGATGTTCTGCGCGCCGTGAAGGCCGCGACATGATCGCGACGACGGGCGTCAAGGTCCTGGTGGCGACGAAGCCGGTGGATTTCCGCAGAGGCGCCGACGGTCTCGCCGCTCTGGTCAAGGAGCAGCTGCGGCACGATCCTTTCTCGGGCACGATCTTCATCTTCCGCTCGAAGCGAGCTGACCGTTTGAAGATTCTGACCTGGGATGGATCCGGCCTGGTGCTGATGTGGAAGCGGCTGGACCGAGGAGCGTTTCGTTGGCCGCCGATCAGCGACGGCGTGATGCGGCTGAACGTCTCGCAGCTCGCCGTGCTGATGGACGGCATGGACTGGACGCGGCTGCATGCTTGCGACACGGCGCAGCCGACGGCGACATCGTGATCCGCTGCGACCGATCGAATCAGGCTGCTCGAGACCGTCCACAATAGTCGCCGAATCAGCTTGAATCCCCGACGTGGGCGACATCGGCGATCAGCTTCCGACCGACATCGAGGCACTGCAGGCCCTCCTCGCGGCGGCGCGCGCCGAGCGCGACGCGGCGATTGCCGCGCGCGACCAGGCGTTGTCTCAGAACGATCGGCTGCGGCATCTGCTGCGTCAGCTTCAGCGCGCGCAGTTCGGCCGTCGATCGGAGAAGCTCGATCCCGAGCAGCTGCTGCTGGCCCTCGAGGACATCGAGCAGGCGATCGCGGCCGGCGAGGCCGCCGAGGACAAGAAGGACCCGGCGGGGGCCGCCGATCGCGCCAAGAAGCGGCGCAGCCGCAGCGCCGCGCTGCCGGCGCATCTGCCGCACATCGACGTGACGATCACGCCGGACGACACCAGCTGCCCCTGCTGCCGCGCGCCCATGCACGTGATCGGCGAGGAGACGTCGAAGCGGCTCGATGTCGTTCCGGCGCAGTTCCGGGTGATCGTCACGCACCGGCCCAAGTATGCCTGCCGGGCCTGCACGGATGCCGTGGTCCAGGCGCCGGCGCCCGAGCGGCTGATCAAGGGCGGGCTGCCGACCGAGGGGCTGGTCGCCCATGTGCTGGTCGCCAAATACGCCTGGCACCAGCCGCTCCATCGGCAGGCCCAGATGCTGCTGGCGCAAGGAATCCACATTGAGCGGGCCGTGCTGGCCTTCTGGGTGGGCTATGCGGCGGCCGAACTCCAGCCGGTCTGGCGGCGGCTGCGAGAGATCATTCTTTGCTCCGGCAGGATCGCGGTCGACGAGACCACGGCGCCGGTGCTCGATCCCGGGCGCGGTCGCACCAAGAAGGGCTACTTCTGGGCTGTTGCGCGCGATGACCGGCCCTGGGGCGGGACCGACCCGCCGGCGGTCGCCTACACCTATGCTCCTGGCCGTGGCGCCGTGCACGCGCTCGCGCTGCTCGACGGCTATCGCGGCATCGTGCAGTGCGACGGGTACGCGGCCTACAAGACCGTCGCCAAGACTCCGCGCGAGGAAGCGATCACGCTCGCCTTCTGCTGGGCCCATGTGAGGCGCCGCTTTTACGACATCGCCCAGGGCGGCCCCGCACCGATCGCCAGCGAGACGCTCGAGCGGATCGCCGCGCTCTATGCGATCGAGAAGACCATCCGCGGCTGCAGCGCCGACGAGCGGCGCGTCGTGCGCCAGGAGCGCAGCAAGCCTCTCGTGCTGGCGATGAAGGCTTGGTTCGAGCAGCAACTCGCCCGCGTCTCGGCCAAGGCGACCATCGCCGAGGACATCCGCTACACCTTGAACCACTGGGACGGGCTCATACGGTTCCTCGACGACGGCCGCATCGAGGTCGACAGTAACATCGTCGAGCGGAGCATCCGCCCGCTGGTTCTGAATCGCAAGAACGCACTCTTTGCCGGGCATGATGAGGGCGCGGAGAACTGGGCCTGCATCGCTTCGCTCGTCGAGACCTGCAAGCTCTGCGGCGTCGACCCGCAGGCGTATCTGACCGACGTTCTCACCAGGCTGGTCAATCTCTGGCCGGCCTCTCGCCTCGACGAGCTGATGCCGTGGGCCTGGGCCGCCGAGCGTTCCAGGCGCCTGGCTGCGTGATGAAACGCGCACACGTCGGACCGCGGCCGTATCCGAGCCCGCCGGTGTCCCCTCGTCGGACGCCAGCTTCAGCAGCCCGTCCCGCACC
>NZ_JBEOMB010000158.1:0-750 GCF_046000175.1 Rhodoplanes sp. SY1 | reverse complement strand
TTCGGTCGACGTCTCACCCGGATAGAGGACCGGAGGCGCCGGCTCGGCTTCGGCCACGGACTGCCACGTGGCGGCAGTCGCGGCGGTCAGGGCGGCGAACTGACGACGGCTCAGGTCGCTGACGCCCATTGGGAAGCCCTCCATGTCCCGAGGAGCCTATTCTAGTGGGTTGATTCTGGGATTTGGAAGCCCCCCGGGGCACGCATGCCGCGGCGGCCGGCCCGTCCGCCGCGCCCCGAGAGGCATTCCTGCGGCCACTGTTTTCCGTTGGCGGTGGAGACTGGTTGCCGCCGCGGTCAGCCGCCCCGAGGAGCGGCGAATATGAGGCTCGATGAGAACAAATCTCCGCCGCTGGGTCACTTCTCCGTGGCAATCGAGAGCCGAAAAAGCGACCGTCGATGCTCAACGCCGAGGAGCCGAGCCGAATGAGGCTTCGAGGCCGTTCCCTCGTCCAAGATCATGAACAAGATCATGGACGGTCGGCGGAAGCCGCTGCGGAGAGTCGCCGGTTGCGCGACCTCGGGGGGGCCGTGCCCACCGAGTCCGCGTCGATCGCTCCGCGCAAGATCGTCGTCAGCCGCCGCAGGGCAGGCGAGACATAGCCGTCCTTGCGACAGAGGAAGCTCAAGGTCCGGTGCATGGTGGTCTGCGGGTTGCGCAGCTCCGCCAGTCCGGTCCCTAGTCGCCCGGCCCGCTGGCTGCGGCGTGGCGCGAAGCTCAACATATCGGTCTCGGTCAGGAAGGTCGGCA
>NZ_JBEOMB010000157.1:0-34852 GCF_046000175.1 Rhodoplanes sp. SY1 | reverse complement strand
CGCCGCGCCGGCCGCGATCGCCGGTCCCGAGTCGCGCCGCAGCGGCTCCAGCACGACCGTCGCGTCGATCCCCAGCGCCTCGGCCTGGGTCTTGGCGAAGAAGCGGAAGTCGTTCGCCGTCATGACGATCGGCGGCGCGAACAGGTCCGGATTGGAGACCCGCGCCAGCGCCTGCTGGTAGGTCGAGCGATCGCCGACCAGCGGCAGGAACTGCTTCGGCATCGCGTCGCGCGACACCGGCCAGAGCCGCGTGCCGGAGCCGCCGGCGAGCAGGAGGGGGACGATTTTCGGACGAGCCATGGAGAAACCGTTCGAGACGCTGAACCGACCAAGCTGCGACGTCCGGCCCGCCGACGGCGACCGGCCCGCCGACGGTGGGGCCGACCGGAGCGCACGCGGACCGCGCGCCGGACGACCGCGACAGCCACGAGGCGCGACGACGCAACGCGCCTGCTTAAGGCATTTCAGGCGGAACGGAAACCCGACCCTCGCCGTGCGGTGAACCGGCCGGCGCGGCGGTCCCGGGCGCGGCGGTCCAGGGCGCGGCGGTCCAGGGCCGCGCCGCTCCACCGGCCAGCGGCTTTGCGCCGACGGAGCGACCGTCTAGTGTCGCGGCATGAGCGACCCGCACGAGAACGACGTCCACTTCTACGAGCCCACGGCCGGCCACCGCCTGCCGCACGATCCCTTCAAGGCCCTGGTCGCACCGCGGCCGATCGGCTGGATCTCGACCGTGAGCCCGGACGGGGTGCCGAACCTCGCCCCCTACAGCTACTTCAACGCGGTCTGCGACAAGCCGCCCATGATCGTGTTCTCGTCGCAGGGCCGCAAGCACAGCCTCCTCAACGCCGAGGCGACCGGCGAGTTCGTGTGGAGCATGGCGACCCGCGCCCTCGCCGCGGCCATGAACGCCACCTCGGCGACCGTGCCGGCCGAGGTCGACGAGTTCGGCCTCGCCGGCCTCGCCCCCGCGCCGAGCCGGCTGGTCGAGCCGCCGCGCGTCGCCGCCTCCCCGGCGGCTCTGGAATGCCGCGTGGTGCAGATCGTCGAACTCAAGGGAGTAGACGGCCGCTCGGCCGACCACTGGCTGACCATCGGCGAGGTGGTCGGGGTCCATATCGACCGCGCGTATCTGCGCGACGGCCTGTTCGATACCGGCGCGGCGCATCCGATCATGCGGGGCGGCTACCGCGACCAGTATTTCGAGGCGGTGCCCGAGACGCTGTTCCGGATGACCCGGCCGAAGTGAGCGCGCCTGTGTCCCGGACGCGTTGCAGCGCGAAGCGATGCAGCGCGAGCCGGGACCCAGGAGCGTATCGGCAGTGACCTCTTCGTGCGGCCCTGGGTCCCGGGTCACGGCGCTCCGCGCCGCGCCCGGGACACGAGGCATCAAGTCGGCGTCACCCCGGCATCGTATCCGGCACGGCCGGGCCGCCGGCGCGGTCCGGCGCCTGGCCGGACTTTTTCAGGATGCCGGTGGTCGAGTGGCCCGGCACGAGATCGACCAGCACCACCTCGCCGCCATAGGACGCGACCACGTCGTGGCCGACCACCTGGTCGACCCGGTAGTCGGATCCCTTGATCAGCACATTGGGGCGCAGCCGCTTGATCAGCTCGATCGGCGTATCCTCCTCGAACACGGCGACGAGGTCGACGGCTTCGAGCGCGGCGAGCACGTCGGCGCGCGCGACGACGTCCTGGATCGGCCGCCCCTCCCCCTTCAGACGCTTCACCGAAGCGTCGCTGTTGAGGCCGACGACCAGGCGGTCGCAGGCGGCGCGCGCCCGGCTCAGCACCCGGACATGGCCGGGATGCAGAATGTCGAAGCAGCCGTTGGTGAAGCCGATGCGCAGGCCCTGCGCCCGCCACGCCGCGACCCGCTCGCCGAGCAGCGCGTGGTCGAAGACGATCTTCTCCTCGGAGGCGAGGGCCGCGGCGGGCAGGAGCTGCGAGCGCAGCTCGAGCACCGAGACGGTCGCGGTGCCGCGCTTGCCGACCACCACGGCGGCCGCGGCGTTGGCGGCCCGCATCGCCGCCTCGAAGCCGGCCGCCGTGGCGAGCATCAGGGCGAGCACGGCGACCACGGTGTCGCCGGCGCCGGAGACGTCGCGCACCCGCACCGGGGCGGCCGGCACGTGCACGGCCGGCCGCCCCGCCTCCTTGAGCAGCATGCCCTCCTCGCTCAGCGTGACGAGCAGGGCGTCGCTCTCGGCGGCGCGGCGCAGCTCCTCGGCGGCGGTCGCGATCGTGTCGAGGTCGGCGAGTGGCCGGCGCGAGGCCTCGCCGAGCTCCTTGCGGTTCGGCGTGATCAGGGTGGCGCCGCGATAGACCGCGAAGTCGCGTCCCTTGGGATCGACGATCACGGGCTTGCCGAGCGTCTTCGCCCGCGCGATCACGCCGCGCACGACGCGCGGCGTCAGCACGCCCTTGGCGTAGTCGGACAACACCACGGCGCCGACATCCGGCAGCGCGACGTCGACCTGCGCGAGGATCTCGTCCTCGATCGCCTCCGGCACCGGCGCGGCGCGCTCCCAGTCGGCTCGCAGAAGGTGGCTCGAATAGTGCTCGGAGACGAAGCGCAGCTTCCGGATGGTCGGCCGCTCCGGATCGACCACGAGCCGTGCATCCACCCGTCCGTCGTGCCGCGCGAAGGCGGTGCGCAAGGTCTGGCCGGCGGCGTCGTCGCCGACGACGCCGACGAACACGCAGGCGGCGCCGAGCGTCGCGATGTTGCAGGCGACGTTGCCGGCGCCCCCGATGGTCGTCTCCTCGCGCTTCACGGCGATCACCGGCACGGGCGCCTCGGGCGACACCCGCGACACCTCGCCATAGACGAACTGGTCGAGCATCAGGTCGCCGACGCAGAGGACGGTCTGCGAGGGGATGCGCGAGAGGGAGAGTTCGACGTCGAGCATGGGGCCTGCCGATCGGACGTGATCTGGTTCGAATTCAAACCGTCACCCTGAGGTGGCCGCGAAGCGGCCCTCGAAGGGCGACGGCCCGGGCCGCATCCTTCGAGGCCCGGCTCCGCCGGGCACCTCGGGATGACGGAGATGACTACCTGTACCGGTCCGCCTTATCGAGGAAGCCGGTGACGTAGCGGCCGACCGCGTCCTCGAGCGGGGTGAAGCCGCCGTTGTACCCGGCCCGGCGCAGCTTCTCGACCGAGGCCTGGGTGAAGTACTGGTACTGGTCGCGGATCGACAGCGGCATGTCGATGTACTCGATCCTCGGCGGCTTGCCGAGCGCCGCGAACTCCGCCGTGATCAGATCCCGGAAGCTCCTTGCCTCGCCGGTGCCGACGTTGAAGATCCCCGACACGGTCGGCGTGTCGAGAAACCAGCGCAGCACCGCCACGGCGTCGTCGACGCAGATGAAGTCGCGGCGCTGGTCGCCGTTCGCGATGCCGTCGCGATGCGACTTGAACAGCGTGACGGTGCGGTCCGCCTTGACGTCCTCGAAGCGCTTGGCGACCAGGCTCGCCATCTCGCCCTTGTGGTACTCGTTCGGCCCGAACACGTTGAAGAACTTCAGCCCCACCCATTGCGGCGGCAGCGGCTCGCCGCGCGCCTGCCGCCCCTTCAGGGCGAGGTCGAAGAGATGCTTGCTCCAGCCGTAGAGATTCATCGGCGCGAGCCTGCGCAGGGCGGCGAGATCCTCGTCGTCGACGAAGCCGCCCTCGCCGTTGCCGTAGGTCGCGGCCGACGAGGCGTAGATGAACGGGACGCGGTTCTTGGTGCACCAGTCGAGCAGCATCAGCGACAGGCGGAAGTTACTCTCCATCACCTCGTCGCCGTCGCGCGCCGTGGTGTCGGAGTTCGCCCCCATGTGGATGACGGCGTCGAGCCGTCGCCCGTCCAGCCACCAGGCCAGATCCTCGGGCGGCACGAAATCGGCGATCTCGCGCTTGGCGAGGTTCCGCCACTTGGTCTCGGTGCCCAGCCAGTCGTTGACGACGACATCGGTGCGGCCGGCCTCGTTGAGGCTCGCCACCACGTTGGAGCCGATGAAGCCCGCCCCGCCCGTCACCAACAGCATCGTCGCAACCCACCTGTTCGGCCGGCCCCCGGCCGGTTGGGCCGGCCCCCGGCCGGTTCGGCCGGCCGGATCGGCCATCTGCCGGCCGCCGGGCCGGCCGGGTTCCCTAGCCCCCCCGCCGGGCCTCCGCAACACGGGACTGCCCCCGGGCCTCCGGCGCCCAGCCCTTCGGGTGTGCGGCGGCACACCCCCCTGGACTTCCGGCCGCGACCGGGCTAGCGCCTCGGCCCCATGACGTTCTCGGCCGCACCTCCCCCCCCGACCTCCCCGGCTCGCCCGGGACGGGCGCCCGTGCTGATCGTCCCGTACATGTGGATCGGCGACTTCGTCCGCTGCCACAGCGTTGTGCGACTCCTGAAGGAGCAGGATCCGGAGCGCCCCGTCGACGTGCTCACCACCGCGATGGTTGCACCCCTTCTCGACTACATGCCGGGCGTGCACAAGGGCGTGGTGTGGGACCTGCCGCGCGGCCGGCTCGCCTTCGCGGAGCACCGGGCGCTCGCCACGCGGCTGAAGCCCGAGGGCTATGGCCAGGCGCTGATCATGTCGCGCAAGTGGAAGGCCGCGCTGGCGCCGTTTCTGGCCGGCATCCCGGTGCGCACCGGACTTCTGGGCGAGATGCGGTTCGGCGTCGTCAACGACCTGCGGTTCGGCGAGAAGCAGCTGCCCCGGATGATCGACCAGTGCGCCGTGCTGGCGCTGCCGAAGGATGCGCCACGACCGGCCGAATGGCCGGTGCCGCAGCTCGTCGTCCCGGCCACCGAGGTGGCCTCCTGGCGGCAGCGCATGGGGCTGACGGGCGGGCGGCCCGTGGCGGCGCTCGCGCCCGGGGCGGTCGGTCCCTCGAAGCGCTGGCCGGCCGAATACTACGGCGAGGTCGCCAGGCAGCTCGCGGCCGAGGGCTTCGAGATCTGGGTGCTGGGCGGCCCCGGCGAGAAGGCGCAGGCGGAGGTGATCGCCGGGCGCGGCGGCGAGCGCGTGCGCGACCTCACCGGCACGGATTTGCGCAACGCCATCCTGGGGCTGGCCGCCGCCGACGTCGTCGCCTCGAACGACTCCGGCCTCCTGCACGTCTCGGCCGCCATCGGCACGCCGACGGTCGGCATCTTCGGCCCGACCAGCGCCTGGCACTGGGCGCCCCTCAACCCGATCGCCGCCACCATCGAGACGACGACGGACGTGCCGTGCCGGCCCTGCCACAAGCCGACCTGCCGCATGGGCCACCACGCCTGCATGCGGGACATACCGGCTGCGCGCGTGCTGGCGGCCGTTCAGCACGCGCGCCGCACGGTTCCGGCCTGAATCGCGGGCCGCCGCGCCCCCGCATCCGTGGCGCTCCCGATTACGCACCACGGTGTGGTGCTGTACGACCGTCCTGCTCCTGACGTCTGCCGTCGACCCGCCTCCGCGCGCCCGGCATTCGCGCAACGGACGTGCCCATGACGTCTCCCGACGGCGCCGAGGCCTGCCGCGTCTCACCGGATCGCCTCCGCGATTTCGCCTCCGCCGTCTATCGCACGCTCGGCCTCGCCGAGGACGATGCCCACCTGTGCGCCGACACGCTGGTCCAGGCCGATCTCTGGGGTCACCAGAGCCACGGCGTGCTGCGCCTGCCCTGGTATGCGGCGCGGCTGAAGGCGGGCGTGTGTGATCCGCGTGCAAGACCCGAGATCGTGACGGATGCCGGCGGCCTCGCCGTGATCGACGGCCATGATGCGATGGGCCAGGTGGTGGCGGCGTTCGGCGCCCGCGAGGCGATCGCCCGCGCCAAGCGGCACGGCATCGCCGCCGTGGCGATGCGGAACTCCAATCACTTCGGCACCGCGATGTACTTCACCCTGATGGCGCCGCCGCAGGGCTGCGTGGCGTTTCTCGCCACCAATGCGAGCCCGGCGATGGCGCCGTGGGGCGGCCGCGAGAAGACGGTCGGCACCAATCCGTGGTCGTGGGCGGCGCCGGCCGGCGACCGCGCGCCCCTCGTTCTCGACATCGCCAACACGGGCGTCGCGCGCGGCAAGATCTATCTCGCCAGGCAGGAGGGCCGGCCGATCCCAGAGGGCTGGGCCATCACGGCGGACGGCGCCCCGACCACCGATCCGACCGAGGCGATCGCCGGCGTGATCCTGCCGATGGCGCAGCACAAGGGCTACGGCATCGCGCTCGTGATGGACATGCTGGCCGGCGTGCTCACCGGCAGCGCCTTCGGCGCCGACGTCCACGGACCCTATCAGAGCGAGCGGAAGAGCGGCGCCGGCCATCTGATGATCGCGATCGACATAGACACCATCCAGCCGCGCGACCAGTTCGCGGCCCGCATGGGCGAGCTGATCACGTCGCTGAAACGGGTGCCGACCGCGCAGGGCTTCGACGAGATTCTCTATCCGGGCGAGCGCGAGGCCCGCGACGACGCCGAAAACCGCCGCCTCGGCCTCGCCCTGCCGGACGACACACGCACCGATCTCACCCGGCTCGCGGCCGAGCTCGGGCTCGCCGACACGCTGCCGTTCTGACGAGGTCTCCGCCATGCCGACCGCGATCGTCCGCACCGTTCGCACCTGCGAGACGACGCCACCGCGGCGATCCCGGATCGTGCCAGCTCGATGCAGCGTGTCAGCTCCGTGTAAGGATCCGCCCGCGCCGCAATCGCTTGACGAACGCCCAGACCTGCTTCAACGGAGCTGACAGCGGCATCGACCGCGTGCTCCAGCTCACGCCGCTGGAAAGGAAACCGTCCATGACATCTTTCGCGCCGACACGAACTGCGCTGCTTCTCGCGGGGCTCGCTCTCGCGAGCCCGCTGGCCGTCGGTCCGGCCTCCGCCTGGGAGCCCAAGGGACAGGGCGAATGCATCGCCCCGGCCAATCCCGGCGGCGGCTGGGACATCACCTGCCGCACCGCCTCGACGGTTCTGCAGAAGACCGGCGCCTTCAAGGGCTCGATCTACGTCACCAACATGCCGGGCGGCAGCGGCGCCGTTGCGATCGCCAACGTCGCGACCAAGCGCAAGGGCGACACCAACCTGATCGTCTCGGCCTCCAACGCCCTCACCTTCACGGTGGCGCTCGGCCGCACGCCCTACACGTTCAAGGACGTGATGCCGCTCGCTCAGGTCGGCGCCGAGCTCGGCGGCTTCTTCGTGACGGCGGACTCCAAGTACAAGACGCTCGCCGACGTGACGGCGGCCATGAAGGCCGATCCGAAGTCCGTCACGTTCTCGGGCGGCTCCGCCCCCGGTGGCCAGGACCACATGAAGGTCGCGCTGTTCGCCAAGGCGATCGGGGTCGAGCCGACCAAGGTCGTCTACGTGCCGTTCCAGGGCGGCGGCGAGGCGCTCACCTCGATGCTCGGCGGCCACACCCAGATCGCCGCGCTCGACATCTCGGAGGCGGCCGGCCAGCTCGAGGCCGGCAAGATCCGCGGCCTCGCGGTACTGTCCGACAAGCGCTCGACCAAATTCCCGGAGATCCCGACCGCGACCGAGCAGGGCGCCGCCGTCAACTACGTGATATGGCGCGGCTACTACATGGCGCCGGGCGTGCCGAAGGAGGCCTACGACTGGTGGATCGAGACCATGAAGAAGATGGTCGCCTCCCCGGAGTTCGCGGCCGAGCGCGAGAAGCTCGGCTGGGAGCCGACGACGCGCCTCGGTGACGAGTTCGCGAAGTACGTGAACGAGGAGGCCGCACAGTACCGCGTCCTCTTGAAGGAGCTCGGCTTCCTGAAATAGGCCGCCCGGCCGCGGCCCGGCACCCCGGGCCGCGGTCCTCGCGAGAACGAACGGGCAAGGATGAGCTCCATGGACGTCGCCACGCGCGGGTCGCTGCGCACCCGCCTCGAAGGCCTGGTGATCCTGCTGGTCGCCGGCGCATACCTTTTCGAGACCTTCAACATCCCGGACTTCTATCAGCTCCCTGACACGCCGGGGCCGAAGACGTTTCCGGAGCTCCTGGGTCTCGTCTTCGCCGCGATGGGCCTGTGGCTCCTCGTGTCACCCGCCGACCTCATGGCCCGCATCCGCGCCAAGCGCGACGGCGCCGCGCCGGCCGCCGGCGAAGCCGCGGCGCCGCGGGGCAACCTGCTCGCCCGGCTCGGGCTCGACTGGTACTTCGTCGCGCTGTGGGCCGTCGTCCTCGCCTATCTGTGGTTCATGCCGGATGTCGGCTTCCCGGTCGCGACCTTCGTGCTGCTGTTCGCCTTCACCTGGCTGCTCGGCGAGAAGCGCCTGCACGTTCTGCTCGGGCTGTCGCTCGGCGTCACGCTGGTGGTGTTCTTCGGCTTCAAGTACGGCCTGAACGTGCGCCTGCCGCTCGGCGTGCTCGAGCTCTTGGCCTGGTGAGGACGCGATCATGTTCGAGCATCTCCTGAACGGCTTCGCGGTCGCCCTCCTGCCCCTGAATCTCCTCATCGCGCTGTGCGGTTGCCTGGTCGGCACGCTGATCGGCGTGCTGCCGGGCCTCGGCCCCACCGCGACGCTCGCCATGCTGATCCCGCTCGTCTTCAGCATGCCGCCCGCGACCGCGCTGATCCTGCTCACCTCGGTCTATTACGGCTCGATGTACGGTGGCTCGACCACCTCGATCCTGGTCAACATCCCGGGCGAATCCGCCTCGGTGATCACCACGATCGACGGCCACAAGATGGCCATGCAGGGCCGCGCCGGCCCGGCGCTCGCCGTCGCGGCGATCGGCTCGTTCATCGCCGGCACCTTCTCGGTGCTGATGCTGACCTTCGTCGGCGCGCCGATCGCCCGCTACGCCCTGCTGTTCGGACCGGCCGAGTTCTTCGCCCTGATGGTGTTCGGCCTGTGCACGGTGGCGAGCCTGACCGGCACCAACGTGACCAAGTCGATCATCTCGACCTGCCTCGGCCTGATGATCGCGACCATCGGCATCGACCTCGTGTCGGGCGCGGCGCGCTTCACCTTCGGCAACCCGTTCCTGCAGGACGGCGTCGACTTCGTCGTCGTCGCCATCGGCATGTTCGCCCTGACCGAGGTGGTGATCACGGCGCGCGAGGTGCACGAGGGGACCCGGGCCCAGATCGTCAAGGCCGGCAAGGTGTGGATCTCGTGGTCCGAGTTCGTCTACAGCCTGCCGGCGATCCTGCGCGGCACCGTGTTCGGCTTCGTCATCGGCATGCTGCCGGGCGCCGGGGCGACGCTCTCGACCTTCATCGCCTACAATCTCGAGAAGCGGGTCTGCAAGCATCCCGAGCGGCTCGGCACTGGCGACATCCGCGGCGTCGCCAATCCGGAATCGGCCAACAACGCGGCGAGCGGCGCCTCGCTGGTGCCGCTCCTCACGCTCGGCCTGCCGGGCGGCGGCGCCACCGCCGTGATGCTCGGCGCCCTGATGATGCTCGACATCACGCCCGGCCCGCTGATGTTCGAGAAGCACGGCGCCATCGTGTGGACGCTGATCGCCAGCATGTATGTCGGCAACACGCTGCTCCTGCTGCTCAACTGGCCGCTGGTCAACGTCTTCGCCCGGGTCATGCGCATCCCGGCCATGTACCTGATGCCGACCGTGCTGGTGATCTCGACGATCGGCGTGTGGTCGCTCAGCTACAGCGCCGTCGACCTGGTGCTGACCGGCGCCGCCGGCCTGCTCGGTTACTACATGCGGGTCAACAAGTATCCGGTCGAGCCCCTGATCCTCGGCCTGATCCTCGGCGGGCGGCTGGAGCAGGCCTATCGCCAGGCGCTGATCATCTCCAAGGGATCGAACATGATCTTCCTGGAGAAGCCGATCTCGCTGGTGCTCCTGATCTGCGCCGTCGCCTTCCTGTTCCTGCCGATGCTGCTCAAGCGCTCCAAGCAGTACAAGGCCGCGGCGGAGACCGCCGAGGCGGCGTGATCACCGCTTTCGCGGCGTTCCTCGTCGAAGCCCGGCGCCTCGCGGCGCCGGGCTTTTTCGTGTAGGAGGGGCCGAACCACGAGGAGATCACGTTGCCGTCCGACATCGCCCTGGTCACCGGAGCCAGCGGATTTTTGGGAGCCGCCGTCGCGAGCGTGCTGCGGCGCGAGGGCTTCGCGGTGCGCGTGCTGGTGCGGCCGACGAGCCCGCGGGACAACCTCTCGCCAGAAGACGAGGTGGTCACCGGCGACGTGACCGACGCGGCCTCGCTCGGTCGCGCCATGCACGGCGTGCGGCACGTGTTTCATGTCGCGGCCGACTACCGGTTGTGGGCACCGGACCCGCGCGTGCTGTTCCGCGTCAACGTCGACGGCACCCGGCTGGTGATGGCGGAGGCGCTGCGCGCCGGGGTCGAGCGCGTCGTCTACACGTCGAGCGTCGCGACGTTGAAGCTGGCGGTCGGCGTCGTCGCCGACGAGACCATGCCGCTCGATGCCGACGCCGCGATCGGCGCCTACAAGAAGAGCAAGGTTCTGGGCGAGCGCGTCGTCGAGGAGATGGTGGCCCGTGACAAGCTGCCGGCCGTGATCGTCAACCCGTCGACGCCGATCGGCCCGCGCGACATCAAGCCGACCCCGACCGGCCGCATCATCGTCGAGGCGGCGGCGGGTCGCATGCCGGCCTTCGTCGACACCGGCCTCAACCTCGCCCATGTCGACGACGTCGCGGCCGGCCATCTGCTCGCGCTTCGGCACGGCGTGATCGGCGAGCGTTACATTCTCGGCGGCGAGAACGTCTTCCTGCGCGACCTCTTGATCGAGATCGCCGGCCGGGTCGGCCGCCGGCCCCCCCGCATCGAGCTGCCGCGCCGCGCCCTCTTCCCGCTCGCCTGGGCGGCGGAAGGCGTCGCCAAGCTGACCGGCCGCGAGCCCTTCGTCACCGCCGACGGCCTGCGCCTCGCCAAATACCGCATGTTCTTCGACGACCGCAAGGCGCGGCGCGACCTCGGCTATGTGTCACGCCCGTGGCAGGAGGGCGTCGCCGACGCGCTGGCGTGGTTCAGAGCGACCGGGATGGTGGGGTGAGGCCCGTCATTCCGGGGCGCCGCGCAGCGGCGAGCCCGGATTGACCGGCTTCGTTACGTCGTGGCGAAACCCAGAAACCCGCCCCGCACCGCTCCCGACCGCTCCGCCGTCGTGATCACGTCGGCTTCGGTGAGCGCCGCGAGCTCGTCGGCATAACGGTAGCCCGGCGCATGGCCCGGGAACGTGTCGGCGGTCGCCGGATGAAAGTAGATCTCGGTGTCGCCTTCCGGCAGGCGCGCGAGCAGCGCGGCCGTGCGGGCGGCCGTCATGGCGCCCGACCAGGCGAGCCCAAAGACCTGATCCGGAATCTTCAGACCCGCCTGTCGCGCCCGCCGCCTGAGCATTCCGGCCCACCAGGCCGTCGCCTTGGCACCGAGCGGCGAGGCGCCCTGCCCGCACGCATCGACGATCTTCGCCGGCTCGACCGGCAGGCGCAGGCCTTTCACGCCGGCCTTATGCGCCTCGTCGATCACGGCGGAGAGGATCGTCGGATGCAGATGAAAGTGCTTGTGGGCGTTGACGTGATCGAGCGTCAGCCCGGTGTCGCGAAAGGCGGAAAACTGCGCCGCGACCTCGGCCCGCATCTGCGCGCGCACCGACGGTCGAGCAAAGATCTCGACTGCCAGCCGCACCATGTCGCTGCGGAAGTGGCCGTGCGCGTCGACCAGATCCGGCACCTGATCACGTGGCAGCACGGGGCGGGCCTCGAGCAGCACCACATGCAGGCCGACTCTCAGATCGGGCAGGCGCCGGGCGCGAGCCACCGCGTCGGCCGCCGCCGGCGCGCCGACCATCAGGCTCGCGGCGGTGAGAATGCCGTCGCGATGCGCCTCCTCGATCGCCGCGTTCACCTCGACGGCGAGTCCGAAATCGTCGGCCGTGACCACGAGGCGTTTCATGACGAGGCGAGACCTCTCAGCTCTGTCCCTCTCCCCTCGCGGGAGAGGGTGGCCGCGCGAAGCGCGGACGGGTGAGGGGGCGTGCCACGTGCTCGGAGCAAGAGGAGAGCCCCCTCACCCGGCTCGGACCTTCGGTCCGCGCCACCCTCTCCCACGAGGGGAGAGGGTCGGCAGAGCCCGCGGCTCGGCCGTCGTCACATGAAATCAGCTCAGCACGCCTGGGCTTCCTTGCGCTCGCGCAGGAAGCGGAAGAACTCGACGCCTTCGCGCAGGCGGCGCTTCATCATCTGGGGCGAGCGAACCATCTCTGAGACGATCGAGGCGATCTTGGGCGCGCGCAGATAGAAGCGGCGGTAGAAATCCTCGACCGACGTGAAGATCTCGGTGTGCGAGAGATGCGGGTAGTTCATCGCCGCCGCCTGCACGCCGTGCTGGGAGACGAGCTGCATGTTCTCGTCGAGCAGCCAGCCCTTCTCGATCGCCTCGGCGTAGAGATGCGTGCCCGGATAGGGCGCGGCGAGCGACACCTGGATGGTGTGCGGATTGATCTCGGTGGCGAACCGGATCGTCTCCTCGATCGTCTCCCGGGTCTCGCCCGGCAGGCCGAGGATGAAGGTGCCGTGGATTTGGATGCCGAGGTCGTGGCAGTCCTTGGTGAACTTTTTGGCCACCTCGATCCGCATGCCCTTCTTGATGTTGTGCAGGATCTGCTGGTTGCCGGATTCGTAGCCGACGACGAGCAGCCGCAGGCCGTTGTCCTTCATCACCTTCAGGGTCTCGCGCGAGACGTTGCCCTTGGCGTTGCACGACCACATGATGCCGAGCTTGCCGATCTCGCGCGCCAGCGCCTCGACGCGCGGGGCGTTGTCGGTCAGCGTGTCGTCGTCGAAGAAGAACTCCTGGACCTGCGGGAAGGCGTGCTTCGCGTAACGAAGCTCCTCCATCACGTGGCCGACGCTGCGCACCCGGTAGCGATGCCCGCCGATCGTCTGCGGCCACAGGCAGAACGAGCAGCGCGACTTGCACCCGCGGCCCGTGTAGAACGACAGGTAGGGGTGGCGCAGATAGCCCGAGAAGTAGTTCTCGATCACCAGGTCGCGCTTGTAGACCGGGCTCACGAACGGCAGCGCGTCCATGTCCTCCAGGATCTCGCGATCCGGATTGTGGGTGATCACGCCGTCGCTGTTGCGCCAGGAGATGCCCTTCACCGAAGCGAGATCGCGGCCTTCGGCGATCTCCTTCACGGTGAAGTCGAACTCCTCGCGCGCCACGAAGTCGATGACGGGCGAGCCGGCGAGGCTGCCGTTCGGGTCGACCATCGCCTTGGCGCCGACCAGGCCGATGAGGGCGCTCGGGTTCGCGGCCCGTACCGCCTCGGCGGTGCGGATGTCGGACGAGAAGGACGGCGTCGAGGTGTGCAGCACCACGAGCTCGCGGGTCTTCACCTCGCCCAGCACGTCGTCGATGCCGAGCCGGTGCGGCGGCGCGTCGATCAGCTTGGAGCCCTCGACCAGCGCGGCCGGCTGGGCGAGCCAGGTCGGATACCAGAACGAGCGGATCTCGCGCTTGGACTGATAACGTGCGCCGGCGCCGCCGTCGTAGCCGTCGTAGGAGGGCCCCTGCATGAACAACGTGCGCATCATTCCACGGACTCCCCTTTCGCCGTCGTGCCGGCGATCGTCTTGCGGCCGTCGGGCCCGGCTCCGTCCGTCTCGACGAAGGTGCCGTCCGCCCGCATGCGAAAATCCTGGTCCTTCCAGGTCACCGCGCGGCCGAGGAAACTCGCCACGAACACCGCGAAGGTCAAGAGGTCGCGCAGCGGGACGAGCGGAAGGGCCGGCACGGGACGCGCCAGAGCAACACCCACCCGCAACGCGAGCAGAGCACGACACACAATCGCGGCGACCGCGAGGCCGAGCGCCGGCCGCCCACCGCCGAACGCGACGGCGAGCAGCGCCGCGGCGAGCGGATGCGTCACCACGCTGCCGAGCCAGCCGGGCGGATCGAGGCTCATCACGGTGCGGGCCCAGCGCAGCTCGTGCGCCCACAGGGCTTGGAGGCTCGTCTCGTCGCAACGATGCAGCACGGCGAAGGACGGCACCACCACGGCGAGCCCCTTGGCTCGCACCGCGGCGCCGATCGCATAGTCGTCGGCGAGCGTGTCGGCGAACGCCGAGAAGCCGCCGATGGCGTCGAGGGTTTTTCGATCGAGCCCGATCAGCGCGCCGAAGCAGGGTCTTGCGCGGCCGATCTCCAGCCCCAGCACGGCGTTCGGCAGGAAATGCGAGACGAGGCCGAGCGCGACGAGGTCGGACCACACACCGGCCGCCCCCTCCCCGCCGTAGAGACACGTGACGGCGCCGACGCCGGGCCGCCGCAACGCCGCGACCACGCGCGAGAGATCGTCCGGCCGCAGCCGGATGTCGGCGTCGGACACCACCACGACGCCGTGCCGGATTTTCCCGGCCATGTTGATCAGGTTGGAGACCTTGCCGTTGCTGCCGTGCCGGGTCGGATCGATCACCAGATCGATACGGACCGCGGGATGCGCCGCGATCAGCCGCTCGACCACGACGACGGCCGGATCGTCGTGGCTGGCGACGCCGCAGACGATCTGCAGCGGTCCCGGATAGGTCTGACGGCACCACGTCGCAAGGTCGTCGAAGAGGCCGGGCGGCGCCCCGTGCAGCGGCTTGAGCACGGTCACGCCGGGCGCCGGCTCGCCGGGCGGGACCGTCGGCGACGGCCGCGCGGCGAAGCGGCCGACCAGCACGGCGGCCGCGATCAGATAGGCGCAGCCGGCGAGCGCCAGCAGCATCAGCAGGACGGCGATCGGGCCGGCCATCGCGTCAGGCCGCCGGCGTGTGCGACGCGGGGCCGGGCGAAGCCGGGTCGGCCGCGGGTGTCGCCGCGCCGCGCGTAGAACGCCAGCGGCGCCCTTCCATCCACTGCCAGATGACCAGGCCCGGCAGGCCGGTGGCGAGATCGGCGACGCGCTTGACCAGCGACAGCGCCATGGCCTGGTCGGGCGGAATGCCGAACACCGCGCACAGGACGATCAGCCCGCCCTCCTGGGCGCCGAGCGCGCCGGGAATCGCGAAGGCGGCACCGCGGATCGCGTGCATCAGGCTCTCGATCACCAGCGCCTCGGCGAGGCTGACCGGATGGCCCATGAACCAGAAGGCGACCAGGACCTCGCCGATTCCGGTGAGCCAGTCGAGATAATGCAGCACGAGGCTCGCGCCCATGCGGCTGCGGCTCGCATGCAGGGCCGAAAGATCGCGGAACAGCCGGTCGACCTTCTGACCGACCACGCGGGCCCAGTCGCCGCGAAAGCGCGCCAGCAGCCAGCCGAACGCCTGGTGGCCGCCGCGCCGCTGGGCGATCCAGAAGCCGACCAGCGCCGGCAGCGCGAGGGCGAGGCCGCCGGCCGCGATCCAGGCGATCGAGGAATCGGCGCCGAGCCAGATCAGCACGGCGAGGCCCGTCATGGCGAAGAGAGCCTGCGTCACGGCGAGCGCCAGCACGTCGACGATGACGCTGGCGGTGGCGAGCGCACCCGGCACGCCGACGAAGGTGAGGAGGCGGGCGCCGAGCAGGTCGCCGCCGACCTGGCCGAGCGGAAGGAGCGCGTTGGCCCCCTCGCGGACGAAACGCAGCGACAGGCAGGTCGTCAGGCGCGGCCGCTCCTTGGGCGGGAACAGCACCCACCAGCCGACCGCGGCGAGGCTCGCGGTGCCGGCCCGCACCAGCACCACGAGGACGATGCCGATGCCGATCGAGGCCACCGCGTCGCGCACCAGGCCGGTGCCCGACCAGACGGTCAGGCCGATCAGCACCGCGATGCCGATCAGAAGGCTCAGAAGCCCGGTGGTGCGAAGCAAGCGCATGCGCCGTCCCGAAAATGGCCCGCTCATGCCGGCGCGCAACAGAAAGACCCTCTCTCCGCCCTCGTCCTGAGGAGCGGACCGAAGGTCCGCGTCTCGAAGGGCGGGGCGGCCTCATGGTTCGAGACGCGGCCTGCGGCCGCTCCTCACCATGAGGGGCGAGGCGATCCAATCCCGCAGCAGTCGCGGAGCACGGCCCCGATAAATGGCCGTCGGTTTTCGGGTACGATCGTGCTCCAGCGCGAACGACCGGGCCGGCGCGCGCCGCGACTCACCAGAACTGCTGGAACGTGAACGCGCGGGTGAAGCCGAAGCCGAAGGTCACCTGGTCGGGCGAGCCGCGCTGCGTGACGAGCGGCGAATCGGCCGCGCTGTCCATCAGGCGCTGGTACTCGACATACACATGGGTGGCGAGCTCGGGGGTCCAGAAGTAGCGCGCCTGGGCGCCGGCGCCGACCGAGTAGAGGCCGCCCTTGGCGTCGTAGGTCGGCAGGCCCGACCAGAACGACTGCCAGTAGTCGATCCCGAAGTAAGGCTCGAGCGCCTTGCCGGTGGCGAAGGAGACGCGCGGTCCGCCCGACAGGGTCAGGGCCGGCGTCACCGGCACGACGAAGTCGGCGGTGAGGTCGGCAACCTGGCCCTGGTGGCCGCCGAAGCCCTGGCGCAGTTCGCCGCGGGTGCGCAGCCACGGCGCCCACCAATACTCGATGAAGGCTCCGACCTCGACGGCCCAGTCGACGTCGCCGAGGCCGTAGAGCGCGCTCGAATCCGATTCCTTGCGCTGGGCGCGGACCTTCAGGTTCGGGCCGATCTTGAGCTGCTGGGTCTCGAACAGCGCGATGCCGGCACCGTCGCGCGGTGCCCGGAACTTCTCCGGCGTCCCGGCCCGGCGGAACCCGACGATGGGGGCGGCCCGCACCGTGTAGGTGTCGCCGCCGACGAACTCTGTCTCGACGCGGCCCTCCAGGCCGAGCGTGGCGACCCATTCCGGCTTCGCCGAGACGGCGGTCGCCTTGGCCGGGTAGCCCGTCCCGACATCCGCGGCCCCCGCCGTGCCGGCGAGCGCGAGAACGGTCACGCAGGCCGCGCCGAAGCGCACAACCGTGTTCTGCAAGTCACTGCCCCATTCCGCTGCCCGGCTCCGCAGAGCGGCGCCGGGAGTCGTCCCCCATAACGTCAAGGTACACTGCGGCCGGACGCGGCGCAAAACGCCTCGCCCCGCCGGTCTCGAACCGACAGTGGGATGATTTCATTAACGTGGTCATAACCTTGCACCCGCCGGCGCGAGTCGACGGTGACATTTTACAGCCGCCAGCGACGACCCTGGCGAACTTCGTCCAAACCTGTTGCGGCGCCGCCACAAGCGGGGAAAAACACACGCTGGCGACGCGCCTCGTGCACGCCGTCGCCTGTCGTTGCCGTATTCTCGACCGAACCGGCCCCGAATGCGGGGCCGGCGGCCGCTGTCGTGCGTCGGGCCGATCCACGTCCATCCGTAACGCCGTCGATTCCGTAACGCCATGGAAGGAGCGCCACGATGCGCCGAGTCCTCCTCGTCGCCCTCTCTCTCGTCACCCTGCTGCCCGCCGTCACGGTGGCCCGGGCCGAGAATCTCGACCCCGAGGAGCGCTACTCCTACGGCCGCTACACCACCCGCTATTCGGGCGGCGCCTCGTCGATCGGGCGTTCGAGCGTGAGGTTCGACGCCTCCTACGCGCCCGGCACCATCGTGGTGAACACCTCGGAGCGCCGGCTCTACCTGGTCACCGGACCCGGCCAGGCGATCCGCTACGGCATCGGCGTCGGCCGCGACGGCTTCCGTTGGGCCGGCGTCACCGCGGTCTCGGCAAAGAAGGAGTGGCCGACCTGGACGCCGCCCGCCCAGATGCGCCGCCGCCAGCCCGGCCTGCCGGCGATGATGAAGGGCGGCATCGACAACCCGCTCGGCGCCCGCGCCATGTATCTCGGCTCGTCGCTCTACCGCATCCACGGCTCCAACGAGCCGGAGACGATCGGCCAGGCGGTGTCGTCGGGCTGCTTCCGGATGACCAACGAGGACGTCATCGACCTCTACGACCGCGTCCGCGTCGGCGCCAAGGTGGTGGTGCTGCGGTAAGCCGAGACTTCCGTCATTCCGGGGCGCGCCACCCGGATCGGCGCGTCGCGCCGTCCGGGCGCAGGCTCCGGCGCGAACCCGGAATCCAGCGGCGAACTCGACATTCTGGGCTGGATTCCGGGTGCGGCGCGGCGCGCCGCCCCGGAATGACCGAGATGTACAAAGCCCTCGAAAGGGGAGAGGGAAAGGCGTCCTACCCCCGCCGCGCCGGCGGATCGCGCGACAGGCCGGCGGCGGCGATCTCGGCGGCGTAATCGGCCTCCCAGGTCGCGAGGTTGCGGCCGCAGTCGAGGAGGTAGTCCCAGCTGAAGATGCCGGTGTCGTGCATGTCGTCGAAGACGAGGCGCACCGCGTAGTTGCCGGTCGGCTGGACCTCCAGGATCTCGACGGCCCGCTTGCCGGCGACCAGCTTCCGCTCGGCCGGCGAATGCCCCTGCACCTCGGCGCTCGGGCTGCGCACGCGAAGAATCTCGGCCGGCAGCACGAAGCGCTCGCCAGTCTCGAACGTCACCTCGAGGGCGCGGCGATCCTTGCGCAGACGCAGCTCGGTCGGCCACGGCTTCTGGTCGGCGGGCGTGGTGCTCATGGTGGTGCTCCCCTCTCGTTCGAACGGCGCGTCCGCCAGCGGTACCCGACGCGGGCGCCGACGCCTACGGGCAGCGCGCGCGGGCCAGTGTCGCAGGCGGGCGTCTCGCCGCGGGGTCCGGTCTCCATTATATAGAAAGCTTCGAGATCGCGACCGTGACCGGAACGCCGGCGCCGCCGTCGGTCCGTGCCCCGCCCCGAGCCGCCGAGGAGACCCCCGCGATGGCGTTCGAGACAGCGTCGACCTTGGCCGAGCCCCCTGCGTCGCCGGTTCCGGCCGAGGCTCCGGCCGGGCCGCCGGCGCTGGTCGACCCGTTCGGCCGCGCCATCACGTATCTGCGCGTCTCGGTGACGGACCGCTGCGATCTGCGCTGTGTCTACTGCATGTCGGAGCACATGACGTTCCTGCCGCGGGCGGACCTGCTCAGCCTGGAGGAGCTCGACCGGCTGTGCTCGGCCTTCGTGGCGCGCGGCACCCGCAAGCTGCGCATCACGGGCGGCGAGCCGCTCGTGCGGCGCGGGATCATGACGCTGTTCCGGGCGCTGTCGCGCCATCTCGCGACCGGCGCGCTCGACGAGCTGACCGTCACCACCAACGGCTCGCAGCTCGAGAAATACGCGGCCGAGCTCGCCGCCTGCGGGGTGCGCCGCATCAACGTGTCGCTCGACACGCTCGACCCGAAGACCTTCCGCGACATCACCCGCTGGGGCGATCTCGGCCAGGTGAAGGCCGGTATCGCGGCGGCGCAGCGCGCCGGCCTGAAGGTGAAGATCAACGCCGTGGCGCTGAAGGGCGTCAACGAGCACACGCTCGCCGACCTGATGGTGTGGGCGCATGGCGCGGGCATGGACCTCACGATCATCGAGGTGATGCCGCTCGGCGAGATCGGCGAGGACCGGCTCGACCAGTACCTGCCGCTGTCCGCCGTGCGGGCGCGGCTCGCGGAGCGCTTCACGCTGACAGAAACCGACTACCGCACCGGCGGCCCGGCCCGCTACGTGCGGGTCGCCGAGACCGGCGGCCGGCTCGGCTTCATCACGCCGCTGACCCACAATTTCTGCGAATCCTGCAACCGGGTCCGCCTCACCTGCACCGGCACCTTGTACATGTGCCTCGGCCAGGAGGACGCCGCGGATCTGCGCGCCGTGCTGCGCGCCTCGCCCGACGACGCGCAGCTGCACGCGGCGCTCGACGAGGCGATCCGCCGCAAGCCCAAAGGCCACGACTTCGTCATCGACCGCACCACCCGGCGCCCCGCCGTCGCCCGCCACATGAGCGTGACGGGGGGGTAGGACTTCGGCGCCCCCTTGCTCCGCTCATGCCCGCGAAGGCGGGCATCCAGGGGCGTCGTGTCGTGGCGCCCCTGGGTTCCCGCCTTCGCGGGGACGAGCGGGCCACAATTGCTCGGACGACGCTCCCCCTCCCGCAGCGCAGCATGGCGGCTGCCGGAACGGCGGGGTTGACGCTGCGGTTTGATCCGCCCTATGCGAAAGGCCGCCGTCTGGACGCATCCGCGCCGGACCGATGACCCGTGGAGCGCGCCGCCTCGCGACGCTGCGATCCCGTCGCGCAGGTGATCCCGTGACCGCTCTTCTCGGCCTCAGCCGCCTGATCGATGCCGTCAATGCGCGCCTCGGGCGCGCCCTGAGCTGGCTGATCCTCGCCGCCATCCTGGTCTCGGCCGTCAATGCGGTGGTGCGCAAGGTGTTCGGCATCTCGGCGAACGCCTGGCTCGAGCTGCAATGGGTGCTGTTCGGCGCCGTCTTCCTGATGTGCGCGCCATGGACGCTGCTCGACAACGAGCACATCCGCATCGACATCGTGAACACCCGGTTCTCGCGCGGCGTGCGCAACGCCATCGAGCTGATCGGCCACGCCCTCTTCCTGCTGCCGCTGTGCGTCGTCATGATGGTGACGAGCTGGCCGTTCTTCGTGAAGTCGGCGCCGAGCTGGGACCAGGTGGGCGCCGCGCTCGCCGCCTTTCCGGCGGCGTTCGCCGGGCCGCCCGACGCCTGGCTGCGCGGCCTGATCACGTGGTGGACGCAGCTCATCGGCATCGGCGAGCAGTCCTCCAACGCCGGCGGCCTGCCGCAATGGCCGGCCAAGTTCCTGGTGTTCGCCGGCTTCACGGCGCTGTTCGTCCAGGGCCTCTCCGAGCTGATCAAGCGGATCGCCGTGATCGTCGGCCGCATCCCGGACCCGCATGGCGGACCGGGCGGCCACCTGTCCTCCTTCGGGGCGGACGCCGAGGACATGGCCGAGAAGTCCGGCCGCGCCAAACGCTGACGTCCGGACCCGCACCATGACCGCTTTCCTGATCGACAACATGGCCCCGATCATGTTCGGGGCCCTCGTCATCTTCCTGCTGCTCGGCTATCCGGTCGCCTTCTCGCTCGCCGCCAACGGCCTCCTGTTCGGGCTGATCGGCATCGAGCTGGGCCTGTTCGGCCCGAACTTCCTCCAGGCGATGCCGGAGCGCGTGCTCGGCGTGATGAGCAACGAGACGCTGCTCGCCGTCCCGTTCTTCACCTTCATGGGGCTGATCCTCGAGCGCTCCGGCATGGCCGAGGATCTGCTCGACACCATCGGACAGCTGTTCGGCCGCATCCGCGGCGGGCTCGGCTACGCCGTCGTGTTCGTCGGCGCCCTGCTCGCGGCGACGACCGGCGTGGTCGCCGCCTCGGTGATCTCGATGGGGCTGATCTCGCTCCCCATCATGCTGCGCTACGGCTACGACCGCCGCGTCGCCTCGGGCGTCATCGCGGCCTCCGGCACGCTCGCCCAGATCATCCCGCCCTCGCTCGTCCTGATCATCATGGCCGACCAGCTCGGCCGCTCGGTCGGCGACATGTACGAGGGCGCCTTCCTGCCCGGGATGATGCTGGCCGGCATGTACGCCCTCTACATCTTCGTCGTGTCGACGATCTTCCCGAAGGCGGCGCCCGGCCTGCCGCCCGAGGCGATCGGCTTCCGCGAGGAGAACGGCCGGCGCGGCATGACCTCGCTGTCGCTCCTGACGCTGGCCAGCGCCGCCTTCGGCTATGCGGTGATGCGCGGCAGCAAGACCAGCGGTGCCGACTTCGTCGTGCTGACGATGTTCTTCGCGATGCTGTTCGCGTTCGCGATCGCGATCCTCGACACGGTCGTCGCCAGGCTGTTCGGGCTACGCGTGCTGTCGAAGATCGCCCGCCAGGTCGTCTTCGTCATGGTGCCGCCGCTGGCGCTGATCTTCCTGGTGCTCGGCACCATCTTCATCGGCGTCGCCACCCCGACCGAGGGCGGCGCCATGGGCGCGGTCGGCGCCGTGGTCCTGGCGCTGATCAAACGCCGGCTCGATTTCGGGCTGGTGCGCCAGGCCGTTCACGCCACCGCCAAGCTCTCCGCCTTCGCGATCTTCATCCTGATCGGCGCCCGGGTGTTCTCGCTCACCTTCTACGGTGTCAACGGCCATCTGTGGGTCGAGCATCTGCTCACCTCGCTGCCCGGCGGCGAGGTCGGCTTCCTGATCTTCGTCAACCTGCTCGTCTTCGTGCTGGCGTTCTTTCTCGACTATTTCGAGCTCGCCTTCATCATCATCCCGCTGCTCGCCCCGGTGGCCGACAAGCTCGGCATCGACCTCGTCTGGTTCGGCGTCATCCTCGCCGTCAACATGCAGACGTCGTTCATGCACCCGCCGTTCGGCTTCGCCCTGTTCTTCCTGCGCTCGGTGGCGCCGAAGTTCCCCTACAAGGACCGCGTCACCGGACTGGAGACGGCACCGATCACCACGGGTCAGATCTACTGGGGCGCCGTGCCGTTCGTGATCATCCAGCTGATCGGCGTCGCCATGGTGATCCTGTTCCCGCAGCTCGTGATGCACTACAAGGGCTCGGCTCCGGCCGTCGACCCCAAGACCATCGAGATCCAGATCGCCCCGCCCGAGACGCCCCCGGCGCTCGACCTGAGATAGGGCAGAGCATCCTCGTCTTCACCTCTCCCCGCACGCGGGGAGAGGGCACCGGCATTCCGCGGACGATCCGAGCAGAATGAAAAAAGCCCCGGAGCGGCGCTCCGGGGCTTCGTCGTCACGACGTGATCCGGCGCGACTGCGCCTTCACCCGCGGGTGCGGCTGCGGATCATGTAGGTGTCGTAATTGTACTCGGCGACCTGCCACCAGAAGTACTCGTCGTTCCGGAAGGCCTGCATGTCGGCCATCATGGTCTTGAACGTCTCGTTCTTGGCGCCGATCTCGGCCCACAGCTCGTTGGTCGCCTTGAAGCAGGCGTCGAGGATGTCGTTGGAGAACGGGCGCAGCTGACCGCCGGACGCCAGGATCTTGCGCAGCCCCTGCGGGTTGAGGGCGTCGTAGCGGGTGATCATGTAGTTGGTCGCGGCGTGGCCGGCGTTCTGCAGGATCGCCTGATAGGTCTTCGGCAGCTGGTTCCACTTGTCGAGATTGACATAGCCGTGGACCATCGGGCCGCCTTCCCAGAAGCCCGGGTAGTAATAGTAGGGCGCCACCTTGGCGAGGCCGAGCTTCTCGTCGTCATAGGGGCCGACCCACTCGGCGGCGTCGATGGTGCCCTTCTCCAGCGCCGGATAGACGTCCGGGCCGGCGAGCTGCTGCGGCACCACGCCGACCTTCTGCAGCACCTGCCCGGCGATGCCGCCGATCCGCATCTTCAGGCCCTGCAGGTCGGCCGCGGTCTTGATCTCCTTGCGGAAGAAGCCGCCCATCTGGGCGCCCGTGTTGCCGATCGGGAAGCCGTAGATGTTGTACTTCTTGTAGAACTCGTTGAACTTCTCGTTGCCGCCGTTCTGGAACAGCCAGGCCGCCTGCTGGCGGGCGTTGAGCCCGAACGGCACCGCCGCCGCGATCGCGAAGGTCGGGTCCTTGCCGACGTAATAATAGGACACCGAGTGGCACATCTCGACCGTGCCGCCGGACGTCGCGTCGAGCGCCTGCAGGCCGGGGACGATCTCGCCCGCCGCGAAATGCTGGATCTGGAACTTGCCGTCCGTCATCTCGGCGACCTGCTTCACGAACAGCTCGCCCGCCCCGTAGAGCGTGTCGAGCGACTTCGGGAAGCTCGAGGTCATGCGCCACTTGATCTCGGGCATCGACTGGGCGACGGCCGGCGACGCGATCGTGCCGGCGGCGGCGCTGGCGGAGCCGGCCGCGAGCGCGCCGAGGAACTGACGTCTCTTCATCCTGGGGTTTCCTCTCTGGACCGTGAGGCGAAACAATCGGCGGCGCGAAGGGCTCGCCGCGAAACGATTGTTTCCGCTCTAGCACACGGGCGGCGGGGCGCAAGCCGGAGCGACACCGCATCTCGGTCCCCGCGAGGCGCGCCCGCGGGGGCGGCCCGCCGGGTCGGCGACCACACCGTCGGCCGCCCGCGACGGTCGCGGGCTCTCCCCTCCCCGCTCCGTAATGAAAGAAGCGGCCCGGGCGGCAGCTCGCCCGGGCCGCGTCGCCCGCCGCGCAGAGCCCCGGGAGCGACGATGTGCTCCCGGAGTGCGCAGCCGTCCGGTCAGCGCTCGATGCACATGGCGACGCCCATGCCGCCACCGATGCACAGCGTCGCGAGGCCCTTCTTGGCGCCGCGGCGGCCCATCTCGTGCAGCAGCGTCACCAGGATGCGGGCTCCGGAGGCGCCGATCGGATGGCCGAGGGCGATGGCGCCGCCGTTGACGTTGAGCTTCGCCGAATCGAAGCCGAGCTCGCGCCCGACCGCGCAGGCCTGCGCCGCGAACGCCTCGTTGGCCTCGACGAGGTCGAGATCGGCGACCGACCAGCCGGCCTTGGCGAGGGCCTTGCGGCTCGCCGGCACCGGGCCGATGCCCATGACGGCGGGATCGCAGCCGGCGGTCGCCCAGGAGGCGACGCGGCCGAGCGGCGTCAGGCCGCGGGCGGCGGCGTCCTTGGCGCTCATCAGCACCAGCGCGGCGGCGCCGTCGTTGATGCCCGAGGCGTTGCCGGCCGTCACGGTGCCGCCCTTGACGAAGGCCGGCGACAGCTTGCCGAGGCCTTCCACGGTGGCGCCGGCGCGCGGATACTCGTCCGCCGACATCACGATGTCGCCCTTCTTGGACTTGATCGTCACCGGCACGATCTCGTCCTTGAACCGGCCGGCCTTCTGGGCGGCCTCGGCCTTGTTCTGCGAGGCGGCCGCGAAGGCGTCCTGCTCCTCGCGCGTGATCGACCACTTGGCCGCGACGTTCTCGGCCGTGTTGCCCATGTGGTAGCCGTTGAAGGCGTCCCACAGGCCATCGCGGATCATCGTGTCGAGCACCTCGGCCGGGCCCATCTTGATGCCGGCGCGCAGATAGGTCGCGTGCAGCGAGCGCGTCATGCTCTCCTGGCCGCCCGCGATCATGATCGCGGCGTCGCCGAGGGCGATCGCCTGGGCGGCGAGCGCGACGGTGCGCAGGCCCGAGCCGCACACCTGGTTGATGGTCAGCGCGGTCTTCTCGGCCGGGATGCCCGCCTTGACGGCGGCCTGGCGGGCCGGGTTCTGGCCCTGGCCGGCGGTGAGCACCTGGCCGAACACCACCTCGTCGACCTCGCCGGGGGCGACCGAGGCACGTTGCAGCGCGTCCGCGATGACGATCTGGCCCAGCTCGGCGGCGGAGAGCGGGCTCAAGGTGCCGTTGAACGATCCGATCGGGGTCCGGGTGGCGGACACGATCACGACGTCAGTCATGGCAGTCATTCCTTGTGGTCTTCTTCGTTGTCCGGTGGCCGTTGGAGGTGGCCATCTCGGTGGTCTTCGCGAGGGTCGTCTTTCCAAGAAGACGCCCGGGCGTTCTCCGCCCGGGCGTCGGCGACGGAACGTCGTCACGTCATGGGAAGAAGGGCGGACGATACTCCAGCGTGAGGGCGAAGAACCACAGCATGAACAGCACGACCGGCATGTGCAGGACGAGCTGCAGGAACGTGTAGCCGACGATGTCACGCGCCTTGAGCGAGAGGATGCCGAGCAGCGGCAGCATCCAGAACGGGTTGATGAGGTTCGGCAACGCCTCGGCGGCGTTGTAGACGTTGACGGTCCAGCCGAGATGGACCTTCAGCTCGATGGCCGCCTGCATCACGTAGGGCGCCTCGAGCAGCCACTTGCCGCCGCCCGACGGGATGAACAGGCCGAGGATGGCCGAGTAGAGACCCATCACCACCGGGAACGTGTCGTGGTTGGAGATCGCGACGAAGAAGTGCGCGATCTGGTCCGACAGCGAGAGGCCGCCGAAGCCCTTGGCCGACACCATGATGGCGGTGATCGAGCCGTAGATCGGGAACTGGATCAGCACGCCCGTGGTGGTCGGCACGGCCTTGGCCACCGCGTTGAGGAACGCCCGCGGCCGCCAATGGAGGGCGAAGCCGAGCATCAGGAAGACGAGGTTGTAGGTGTTGAGGCCGGAGATCGCCGTGATCCACGACTTCGAGGTGAACTCGTCGAGCATCCAGCCGAGCGTCAGCGCGATGATGATGACGGTGATCAGCGGGCTGTATTCGAGCCACTCGCCGGGCCGCTCGCGCGGCGGCAGCGCCGCAGTCTTGAGATCGACGTCGATCTTCATGTCCTGCGCCGTCACGGCCTTGCTGCCGATCGGCGCCGAGGCCCAGGCGATCGCCACCGAGATGATCAGCAGCACCACGAACATCGCGATCGACTGCCACAGGAAGATCGTCTCGGTGAACGGGATGACGCCCACCATCTTGAACAGCGCCGGCGGCAGCGACGTCGGATTGGCGTGCAGCTGCGCGGCCGAGGAGGACAGGCCGAGCGCCCAGGTGGCGCCGAGGCCGAGATAGGCGGCCGCCGCGGCGGCCCGGTAGTCCATCCGCAGCTCCTTGCGGCCGGCCAGCGCCTTCACCAGCAGGCTGCCGAACACGAGGCTGAGGCCCCAGTTCAGCATCGAGGCGAGGATCGAGATCAGCGCGACGAAGCCGACGGCGCCGCGACCCGTGGTCGGAACCGCCGCGAGCTTCTCGATCAGCCGTGCCGCCGGCGGCGAGCTGGCGACGACGTAGCCCGTGATGGCGACGAAGGCCATCTGCATCGTGAACGGGATGATGCTCCAGAAGCCGATGCCGAACTGCTTGGAGACCGTCATCGGGCTGGCGCCGTTGGCCATCGCGGCGGCCGCCACGATCACCAGCGCCACCGCGGCGAAGATGAAGGAATCCGGGAACCACTTCTCGGCCCAGCCGGTGAAGCCGAGGGCGATGCGGGCGAACAGGCCCTGCTTCTCGCCGCTCGGTGCGGCGGGCGCCATGCCGCCGGTCGCTTGCATTGTCATGTTCGTCTCCCAATCGATTTCAGGATGGGGGTCGGTCAGGCAGCGAGTTGCATGGTGGGAACCGTGGCCGGCACGATCAGCCGGGCCTCGGTGGCGGCGACGACCTCCTCCACGGTCACGCCGTCGGCGACCTCGAGCAGCACCAGGCCCTCGTCGGTCGGCTGGATCACGGCGAGCTCGGTGACGATCAGGTCGACCCGGCGCACCGAGGTGAGCGGCAGGTCGCACTTCTTCAGGATCTTGGGCGCGCCCTTGGCCGTGTGGGTCATCGCGACGATGACGCGCTTGGCGCCGGAGACGAGGTCCATGGCGCCGCCCATGCCGGGCACCATCTTGCCGGGCACCATCCAGTTGGCGAGCTGGCCGGCCTCGTCGACCTGCAGGCCGCCCAGCACGGTCACGTCGAGATGGCCGCCGCGGATCAGGCAGAACGAGGTGACGCTGTCGAACGCCCCGGCGCCCGGGATGATGCTGGTCGGGGTGCCGCCGGCGTCGGTGAGTGCGTCGGCGGCGACGCCCGGCTCGGGCAGCGGCTGCATGCCGATGACGCCGTTCTCCGATTGGAAGAACACCTGGACGCCGTCGGGCAGATACTTGGTCACCAGCGTCGGCAGGCCGATGCCGAGATTGACCAGGTTGCCGTTCTTCAGCTCCTGGGCGACGCGCTTGGCGATGATGGTCTTCTCGTCCATGTCAGTGGCTCCGGGCGACGAGGTGATCGACGATGACGCTGACGGTCTCGACCTGATCGGGCGGGATCAGGCCGACCGGCACGATCTCGCCGGCCTCGGCGATCACGGTGTCGGCGGCGAGCGCCATGACCGGATTGAAGTTGCGCGCGGTCAGCTCGTAGGAGAGATTGCCGTAGTAGTCGGCCCGCCAGGCGCTGATCAGCGCGAAGTCGGCGCGCAGCGGCTCCTCGACCAGGAAGGTCTTGCCCTTCACCTCGATGGTCTGCTTGCCCTCGGCGACCGTGGTGCCGACGCCCGTCGCGGTGAGGACGCCGCCGAGCCCGGCGCCGCCGGCCCGGATGCGCTCGGCCAGCGTGCCCTGCGGCACCAGCTCGACCTCGATCTGGCCGTCGATCATCTGCTTCTGGGTCTCGGGGTTGAGACCGATATGCGAGGCGACGAGGCGCTTCACGGCGCCGGCCCGAATCAGCTTGCCGATGTCGACGCCGGGGCGCGCCGTGTCGTTGGCGATGATGGTGAGATCCTTGCGGCCCTGGCGCACCAGCTCGTCGATCAAGCGGTGCGGCGATCCCACTCCCATGAAGCCGCCGATCATCAGCGTCGCGCCGTCAGGAATTTTCGCGACCGCCTCCTCGAGGGCGGTGACCTTGGACATGACGAATCCCTTTCCTTGGACTTCCAACCGGACCGGCGGACCACCGCCGCGCGAGCGCGTCGACGGGCGCCGGATGCGAACACACGATCCGTTCCGCAAGGCCCGTGCCATGTCGAGTTGTGCCCGTTTCACCGGCACTTCCGCGATTGCTGCGGCGCAGCAGCGCGGGCCCGCGACCGCGCAGTTCGGTGCACGGCTGCGCAAGAGCTTGCGCAGTGCCGATTTCGGCGCTGCGTAGTTCTCCGCATTGCGCCGCGAGCGCCCGCCCCGGACGCGAACTCGCGCGAAAACCGCATCCGAAACACCACGACTTGCCGCGGCGCGCCCGCGGCGCAATAAAGCCCCGACCGACCACGGCGCCGCGCGGCGCCGACCCCCGAGGCGTTCCGTTGCGTCTTCTCGATCTCCGCCGTCTGATTCCGGTGCGGACGCTGCGCGCCCGCCTGATGATCACGTCGCTCGTCGTCGTCGCCCTGCCGATCGCGATCGTCGGGCTGACGCTCGAGCGCGAGGGCCGGCAGGCCCTGCGCAGCGAGAAGGAGGACAAGCTCTTCGCGCTCGCCCGCGTGCTCGACTTCGAGCTCGGCCGCGGCGGCTACGACGCGCTGCTGGTCGATCTGCCGACCGGCTGGGACGACCGCGCGGCGGCGATCCATCACCTCAACAAGAAGCTCGCCGGCATCACCGACCGGGTCGCCGACGCGGCGCCCGGCGTCGGCGTCGGTTACTACTCGCGCCGGCTGGACGCCATCGTCACCTACGGTCCGAGCCGCGACCACGCCGACACGGTCGGCCTGTCGATCCCGGCGCATCACCCGGGTCGCGACGTGATGAAGACGGGGCGGCCGCGCGCCGAGATGGGCACGCTGGTGCGCGGGCCGATCCTCAATGCCATGCTGCCGATCGTGAGAAACGACGAGACGATCGGCTACATCTGGTCGAACGAGTTCTCGTCCGCCATCGAGGCGCAGGCGAGCGCCATCGACGCCGCCGTGATCTTCGCCAGCGCCATCGGGCTCGTCGTCGCCTTCGGCATCATCAGCCTGATGTCGCGTCGGCTGTCGCGCGAGGTCGGCGTGATCGTGCACGGGCTCGCCGCGATGAAGCGCGACCTGCGCCGCCCGATCCCGCCGCTGCGCGACGAGCTCGGCGGGATCGTCGAGGCGATCAACGGCATGGCCAAGGCGCTCGACGACGCGCGCTCGCTCAACGAGAATATTCTCGCCAGCGTCGCCGACGCGATCGTCTCGGTCGATCTCGACGGCCGCGTCACCGCCGTCAACCCGGCGGCCGAGCAGCTCTACGGCGTGCAGGCCGGCAGCGTGATCGGCAAGCCGTACAGGAGCCTGTTTCCCGACGACGCGACGATCGACAGCGCGCTGCTCGACACGCTCGAGACCGGCCGCGGGCACACCGCCGTCACCATCGACCTGCCGCGCGCCGACCAGACGCTGCGCATCAACGCGACGTCGAGCGTGCTGCGCGACCGCGACGGCCAGCGCATCGGCGCCGTCGTGGTGCTCAAGGACGTGAGCGAGCGCGAGCGCCTGATGATCCAGGTGATGCGGGCCGACCGCCTCGCGGCGCTCGGCGAGCTGACCGCCGGCATCGCCCACGAGGTGAGGAACCCGCTCACCTCGATCCGCGGCTTCATCCAGTATCTCGACGAGTGCGAGAGCCTGGAGGAATGGCGCGCCTACGGCCCGCTGATCATCCGCCAGGTCGACAGCCTCAACCATCTGGTCGGCGAGCTGCTCGCGTTCGGGCGGCCGCAGCCGCCGCGCATCGGCAAGGTCGACGTCGCCCAGCTGATCAAGGAGATGGCGTTCCTGGCGCGCGGCAAGTCGGAAGCCTGCATCGCGCTCGACTGCGACGGCAGCTTCCCGACCATCGAGGCGGACGGCGAGGCGCTCAAGCAGGCGCTCCTGAACCTGATCATCAACGCCATCCAGGCGATCCCGGACGGCGGCACCGTCACGGTGTCGACCCGGACCGAGGACGATCGCGTCGCCATCGTCGTGAAGGACGACGGCGTCGGCGTCGCGCCCGAGAATCTCGACAAGGTGTTCGATCCGTTCTTCTCGACCAAGCCGTCCGGCACCGGGCTGGGCCTCGCCATGGTCCACCGCATCGTCGACGCGCATGACGGCGTGATCACGTTCGACAGTGCGCCCGGCAAGGGCACCGTGGTCGAGATCAGGCTGCCGATCGTCCACCGCGACCAGCCACACCCGCAGCCCGAGCCCGTGTCATGAGCGTCCCCGCCCCCGCCGTCCTGATCGTCGACGACGACGAGGCGATCCGCCGCATGCTGGCCGCCGTGCTGACCAAGGAGGGCTGCGCGGTCGCCGAGGCCGCCGACGGGATGGACGCGACCGAGGCGTTCCGCCGCCGCCACGCCGACGTTGTGCTGATGGACATCCGCATGCCGCGGATGAACGGGCTGGACGCCATGAAGGCGATCCTCGCGGTCGATCGCGGCGCCGCCGTGATCCTGATGACCGCCTTCGCCGAGGTCGGCACCGCCGTGAAGGCGATGCGCGACGGCGCCTTCGACTACGTGATCAAGCCGTTCGACATCGAGGAGATCCGCGTCCTGGTGCGGCGCGCGGTCGAGATCCGCGCGATGCGGGCCGACATCGTGTCGCTGCGGCGCGAGCTGTCGGAGCGCTACGGCGCCGAAGGCATCCTCACCGACAATCCACGCATGATGGAGCTGCGCGCGACTGTCGCCAAGGTCGCCCGCTCCAACGCCACGGTGCTGATCCAAGGCGAGAGCGGCACCGGCAAGGAGCTGGTCGCGGCCGCCGTGCATTACGGCTCGCCGCGCGCGACCGGACCGTTCGTCAAGGTGAACTGCGCCGCGATCCCCGAAGGCCTTCTGGAGAGCGAGTTCTTCGGCCACGAGAAGGGCGCCTTCACGGGCGCGGTCGGTCGCCGGCGCGGCCGCTTCGAGCAGGCCGAGCACGGCACGCTGTTCCTCGACGAGATCGGCGAGATCTCGACCGGCCTGCAGGTGAAGCTGCTGCGCGTCCTGCAGGAGCGCGAGTTCGAGCGGGTCGGCGGCGCCGCGCCGATGAAGACCGACGTGCGCATCGTCGCCGCCACCAACCGCGACCTCGAGAGCATGGTGAAGGCCGGCACGTTCCGGCAGGACCTGTTCTTCCGCCTCAACGTCGTCACGCTGAAGACCATCCCGCTGCGCGAGCGGCCCGAGGACATCCGGCTGCTCGCCGGGCATTACCTCGAGCGTTTCGCGGCGCAGAACGACGTCGTCATCCGCGGCTTCGACCCGGCCGCGATGGACTGCATGGTCGTCTATCCGTGGCCCGGCAACGTGCGCGAGCTCGCCAACGCGGTCGAGCGCGCCGTGGTGATGAGCACGTCGAGCATGATCCTGCCCGAGGACCTGCCCGACAGCGTGCGGGCCGAGCGCAGCCCGCTCGCCGCGGCCGGGGTCGAGAGCGTCGCCGAGCTCGACGGCGTCGAGATCGGCCGACCCCTTCGCGAGCTGGTCGGGGAGTTCGAGACCAGGGTGATCCGCGCCGCCCTCGCCCACAACGGCGGCAACCGCGCCCGTACCGCCATCGCGCTCGGCATCAGCCGCCGCGCGCTGCTCTACAAGCTGCAGGAATACGGGCTCGGGTCGAAGGAAGGGGCGGAGTAGAGGGCGTCGTCATTCCGGGGCGCCGCGCAGCGGCGAGCCCGGACTCCAGACGCCCGGTGCCGGTAGTTCACGACAGACAGGGATTATGGGTTCCGGACTCCGACCTTCGGCCGGCCACCGAACGACGGAGCACCGGATTTCAGCACCCGGTCAAAGCGTCGCCTGGGCGTGGCCGCAGTCCTTGCAGGTGTAGCGCACCCGGTGCTCGCCCTTGGGGGCCGTCACCTTGTTGACGGCACCGCACTTGCCGCACACCGCGTCGATGCGGGTGTCGCCCTGCTTGATGGTGAGGCCGCGACGCTCGATCGCCTCCCGCACCAGGCGCTCGGTCTCCTCGCGCATCGCCTGCTTCGACATGTCACCGTCCCGTTCGCTGTGTCGGGGCAGGAGTAGACCGGGAGTCGGCGGGGGGCAAGCCGTAGCCGTCGCCGAGCGGTAAAATGGCCGGGAACAGGCCGGCGATGTGCGTCGTCGAGCGTCCTGCCGCGGGGTTCGCAGGGAGTGGTCGGACGGTCATATTAAAGGCAGCCTTTAACATGGGAATGCGAGATGCCCTTGTTAAAGGCTGGCTTTCATATGGCGCGGCCCCCAGCACCCCAGCTGCCCTCAACCCTTGAAGACGTTCTCGCGGTGGTAACGGAGATGGACGGCATGAGGCCGTATGTCGGGCCTGCCCGGAACCATCAGCTTCCGGTCCTCACGGAAAAGCCGAACAACACTGACCGGCAGCCGATCCTTCGCGACCAAGATCGTAAAGTCCTCATCGATCGAGACCAACCCACGATCGAACATCCAGTGAACGGTGCCCGAGAGCGCGATTCCGTTGCGGACGGAGTCCGACCCTCCAGACGCTACCGGTCGGATGTGAGCAGCCTGGACTTCCGCCCGGCCTCCGCCATTGATGATCCGCAAGCCCGTCATCGCACAGGTGTCGGAGTAGGCCAGCTTTACAGAGGTGGCGAACGCGGTCTCGCGGAACGGCCGTGCCACCACCCGTTCGACGAGAGGTCGCTCGAAAGGTCGTTCCTCTTCTTCGAAGCCGATCTCGCGGGTCGAATCCTTCGATTCGTCGGCTTGTATCTCCACCAGTGTTCACACGAAGCCCGATTTCAGAATCGCGTCGTACTCGAGGTCCGAGATCGATCGCACGGCTCGACCGAACGCGCCTTTGCTGGTCGCACCGTCGCTCCGACGAAGACCCTGCTCGTAGTAGAACTCACCGTCTCTGAACGGCACTGCCCGATCGAACTCCAAATAATCGGACACGAATGCGTAGAAGTGATCGTCTCGCTGCCGATCGCGCTCCAGCCGAGTGACACGGGCCGTCGCAAAATAAGCTTGGCGACCCCCGCGGCTGGCGAGTTCCGAGGACGTCCGTCGTGGCTCGTAATAGACGATCCAGTCACCGACGGCCGCCTCGACTTGCTTCAAGTAAGTTCGCGGAAAATGATAACGATCCTCCGGGAGGTCGTCATAACTCGGCTCGACCTTCGTGGTGAAGACGGCCTTGGTCACCGATCGTACCCGTCAGTCGAGAACGTGGACCTACCAGGAAGCGCCTCTCTCTCAAGCCTCGATGACGATCCGCGGCGCGCTGCGCCCTCCCGCGCCGGCGAGCTGGTCGCGGACCTTCGTCGCGATATCGCGGTAGATCACCGCGTGCGGGCCGTCGGCATCGGTGGCGACGACGGGGCGGCCGGCGTCGGAGTTTTCGCGGATCGCCATGTGGAGCGGCACCTCGCCCAAAAACGGCACGCCGAGGCGGGCGGCCTCGTCGCGGGCGCCACCGTGGCCGAAGATGTCGGAGCGCTCGCCGCATTTCGGGCAGAGGAAGTAGCTCATGTTCTCGACGATGCCGAGCACCGGCACGTCGACGCGGCGGAACATGGCGATGCCGCGCCGCGCGTCGATCAGCGCGAGGTCCTGCGGGGTCGAGACGATCACGGCGCCCTTGAGCGGCACCTGCTGGGCCATGGTGAGCTGGGCGTCGCCGGTGCCGGGCGGCATGTCGACGACCAGCACGTCGAGCGTGCCCCAGTCGACCTCGCGCAGCATCTGTGTCAGCGCCGACATCACCATCGGGCCGCGCCAGATCATCGGCGTCTCTTCCTCGACCAGGAAGCCGATCGACATCACCTCGAGCCCGTAACCCTTCAGCGGGATCAGCTTGTTGCCGGGGCCCATCTGCGGCTTGCCGGAGAGCCCGAGCAGGCGCGGCACCGAGGGGCCATAGATGTCGGCGTCGAGAAGCCCGACGCGCAGGCCGATCGCCTGAAGGCCGAGCGCCAGATTGACCGAGGTGGTCGACTTGCCCACGCCGCCCTTGCCGGAAGCGACCGCGATGATCGACGACACGCCCGGCACGGCCGGCTGCTGCGGCGCGCCGCCGCCCCCGCCGTGACCGTGCCCGTGACCACCATGCGCGTGACCGCCACCGGCCGGCGCCGCGGCCGGACGCGCAGCGCCCCCGCCGGCACCGCCGCCGGCGCGCTCCGCCGTGAGGGCCACCATGGCCGACGTCACGCCGGGGATCGCCTTCACGGCCGCCTCGGCGGCGGCTCGCACCGGATCCCAGGCCTTCACCGTGGAGGCATCGACCGTGAGCGAGAAGAACACCTTGCCGTCGCCGACGACGATCTCGGACAGGGTGCCCGACTCGGTGAGCGGCAGGCCGCTCGGGGTCTTCACCCGTGCGAGGCTCGCGAGTACGTCGTCCCTGGTCGGCGCCATGCTGGTCTCCCCTGCCCGGCGCGGCGCACCGGGGTCCATTGGTTCCGGAGAACATAGGGGCGGCCGGCCGCCGGTCAACGGCGCCGCGATCGCGGGCTTGCGCCGCGTCGAAGACCTGGATGAAAAGATCTGGATGATTGGTCATTCCGGGGCGCTGCGAAGCAGCGAACCCGGAATCCAGCGACGGCACGCGACATTATCGGGCTGGATTCCGGGTTCGGCGCTGCGCGCCGCCCCGGAATGACCGAGGCTCCCTGCGTCACCGCCATGGCGCGCAGCGCCATACGCTCGCGCGCCGAGAGCTTCTCGGTCGCGCTCTTGAGCTGGCCGCAGGCGGCGAAGATGTCGCGGCCGCGCGGCG
>NZ_JBEOMB010000156.1:0-6767 GCF_046000175.1 Rhodoplanes sp. SY1 | reverse complement strand
GCGCCGCGTCGTCGGCCGCCGCGCCGCGCCCGAACTGGCGGGCCACGTCGGCATTGCCGTAGGGCACGCCCCCGCGGTGGGCGAGATCGTGCTGCCAGTTGCCGTTGACGATGTTGGTGCGGTTGAAGCTGTTGTAGCGGTTGACGTCGATGTTGACCTGGCGGTTCCACCAGTTGCAGCCGCCCCACAGGGCCGCGCCGGCGGCGACGCCGGCGCCGAACCACAGCGCGCTGCCGGCCACGTAGCCGGGCGGATACCAGGTCGCCGGCGGATAGGCCGGGTACGGCCAGCCGCCATACACCACGGCGGGGTCGTAGGCCGGCACGTAGACGACCTGCGGATCGGCCTGCTCGATCACGTAGACGGTCTTGCCGGCGTTCGACTGGGTCGAGACCTTCTGCTGCTTGGTCGTCTTCAGCTTGCCGGCCGCGTCGGCGCGGGCGCGCAGCCGCTGCACGGCGTCGAGCACGTCGCCCTGCTGGGCCAGGAAGGCGTCGCCGAGCTTCTGGGTCCAGTCGAGCTGGTCGTTGAGCATGGTCAGCGTCTGCGGCACCGCGACCATCGCCTTGACGCTGGCATCCCACGGCTGCTCCTGGAGGGCGTCCTGCAGCGCCTTGCCGGTGAGCTTGGCGTTCGCCTTCTGCCAGCGCGCCGCCTGCACGATCTCCAGCGGATAGGTCGACGCCATCAGCACCTGCGACAGGAGGTCGTCGGAGTAGAGCGCGATCGGGGCGACCAGCGCCTCGAGCTGCTCCCGCGACAATGTCTGCTGCTGGGGCGCGGCGGTCGCCCCCGGTGCGCCGGCCGCCGGTGTCTGGGCGACGGCCCTGTCGGCAGGCAGCATCGGGGCGAGCCCGAGCAGCAGCCCGAGGCCGGCGGCGCCGGCCAGCAAGGCCGGTCGACCGCGTCGCGGCCGGACGGTCGGAAGCGCGTTGGTGAAATGCAAGCGGCCCTCCTGAAATGCATGTCGCCGGAGTGGCGGGGCCGCAACCGTAGAGCCGCGAATCGCCCCGCTGTCTCGGGAATTGTACGTAGGCCGATGTGACGGGTCGGCGACCGTGACGGCGGCGGACGGTCGGGCCGATGCCCGTCCGGTCCGCGGTCAGCGCGCGCCCAGAGGGGCGCCGACCAGGCAGTTCCGCCCGTTCGCTTTCGCCTCGTAGAGAAGGCGGTCGGCCCGTTCGAGCAAGGCTTCGGCGGTCTCGCCCGGCCTCCAGGCCGCGATCCCGATCGACAGGGTGACGTGGCCGAGCATCTCCTTGGTGACGCGGCGCAGGAGCGGCCGCTCGGCGACCGCCTTGCGGATCTGGTGGCCGACCGCCATCGCGTCCTCGAGCGGGGCGTTGGGCAGCAGCACCGCGAACTCGTCGCCGCCGTAGCGGGCGACGAGGTCGCTCGTGCGCACATTGTTCTTCAGCGCAAAGGCGACGAGGCGCAGCACGTCGTCGCCGGTGGCGTGCCCATACTGGTCGTTGAACTGCTTGAACCGGTCGATGTCGACCATGGCGAGCGAGAACGACTCGGGCGCCTCGTCGGCGACCGCCCGGGCCGTCGCCTGGTCGAGGCCGTGCGTCACGGGCCTCAGACGGTCACGATCCACGGGAAGCCGACCGTGGTCGTCGTCGATGTCGAGGAGTATCGGCGCTTGCGTGGCCTGGAGCGGGAACAGGCGCCGTCACTTTCCGACCTGCTGCTGGCGCTTCCGCAGGATGGCGGGGAACTTCCTCGCGTCCGGACCCGCCCGCGTGACGTCGAATTCCGATGTACTCGAGCGATATCGTCGTTCATTCCGAGCTGCGCAAATCCCGACGCGATACCGGGCTCGTCGCGCGGTTCGAGGGCCAGCGATGTGCCGACGTGTTTCTCAGCGTGATCAGTATCGGCGAGATCGAAGGTGGCGTCGTTCGCCAGCGCGCCTCCAACGTCGAGTTCGCCACAACTCTCGCAGCACGAGGCTCGATCGCCTGCTGGCCTTTCGTGCGGAGCGAGCTGTTCCGCGTGACGACGGTGGGGCCGTTTTCGATCGCCCTTGCAGCGATCACGAGGTCGGCGTCACCGGACAGCGGAGTCGAAAAGCGATAGCCGACGCGTCCGACTCGGGCATTTCCGAATGGTCGGTGCGAGCGGGTCAGTCATCGACGCAGCCGGGCGGGTGACACATCGGGCCGGCCCCCGTCGCAGCGACGGCATTCCCGTGGTCGGCACCACGGGCAAGCGCGTCTGCAAGGGGATGACAGAGCTCTATCGGCCGCTCCATCTCGATCAGGCGCCCCAGACTTCCACCGGCGGCTGGCCGTCCGTCTTGATGCAGCGGTCATTTGTCAAGACGGGGTGATCGTCTTGTTATCAAAACAAACGTCGATCAAACAAATTATACCAAGAGGTGTGAAAGTTCGTGGCAGCCGTTGCGACGGACTCGTCCACTTCGAAGTCACGGCACCAGCAAGATCGGGCCGCTCCCCAGTTTTCCGATCACAAAGGGCTGTTGCCGGAACTTGGTCCTCCGAAGCACCTCGTCACGAACCCGTCCGAACACGGTGCGCACGTCGAGCCCCCGGGTGCGCAGGTGGGTCAGCAACGCGGCCGTGAACGCGCCGTGCGGGTCTTTCGTCTCGACCCTCGTCGACCCGAGGCCGGTCGCGAACACGATCAACGTATCGGGATCCCCGGGGCCGGCCACGGTCGAACCCAGCCGCTCTCTCGAAGACGCGTCGAGCGATTGGACCATGCTGACCGGCAGCTCGGCGCGAGCAGTGTCGAGGAGAACGATCCGCAGGCGCGAGACAGCCCTGCACTCCTCGAGGTGACGTGCAACCGAGAGCGCCTCGTCACGGTGATCAGCGTCACGCTCCGGGTCGGCGTCCACGGGGACGAGATAACTCGATCCATCACCCTCGACGGCGAGCCCTGCGTAATAGACCACGACGGTGTCGGCGCCCGCGCAACGTTTCGCCAGATCGCGCAGCGCGCGGCGCATCTCGCCTGCGCCGAGGTCGCGATGGACGTCGACGCGTCCGAAGCCGATCTCCTTCAACGTCGCGCCCACGGCCTCGGCGTCCCGGGCGGCCGTCGACAGGGGCGGCATGCTCCGATAGGCGGAGTTGCCGATCGCCAGTGCGATCCGCTCCTGTGCCGTGGCGGGTGCGACGGCCCATCCCATCGCGAGCAGGACGACGGCGAGGCGACCCATCGGTCGTTCCTTTCAGCTCCGGAGGCAAATCGAATCCAATGTGAGCGACATCGATGCCCCGATCGGGGCCGGTCCACTGTGATGCAGGTCACGGACGACCAGGAGGTCGTACGGCGATATTGCGGCTCGGGCCTCGGAGCCCGAACGGGCCGATTTTGCATCGGCCGGTGCAATCGCGCGATCGGAACCTTGACCAGTCGAACCGTGAGAGCTGCGCCGATGTCTTCCTACGAACCCAGTCCCGAAGTCGTCGAGGCGACGCAAACTGCAATCGTCTCCACATTGCCGTTCGTCGCCCGCGCGGCGGCGAAAACGATCCCGGCGAGTCTGAGACAGCGTGCGACGCGCGAGGCGCTAGCCCGCGTCGTCCCTGGCGCGCTCACGGCCATCGCACTCACCGGAGCAGAAGGTCACGTCGTTCCACTGACGCGGAGCAATCGCCTGACGGAAGCCGTGCAGAACAGTCTGCTCGCCCGCATCGTCGGCCGTTTCACGCCCGCCGGGCTGACGGATTTGGTCGCCGCCTTGTCGGACGAGATCCGCCGACTGGCGCAGTCGCGATACTCGACCGGGTCCTGGCGTCTCGAACTCGACGGCGACGACGCCGTGCTGATTTCGCACGGCGCGGCACCGATCGAGCATGCCACCGAGACCGTGACAGAGGCGTTCCTGGCGTCCTTCGAGACGCTCCGCAAGACCGGCTCTCGGATCGTCAACTTTCACCCGAACGACGACGGTGATACGCGGCCGCCTAAGTAGCCGAATGAGGACATCCGATGACGAGCGTGTCCGGCGCGAGGACCGATCATGGTTTATGCGCCGCCCCGCGGCGAACCTCAACAGTACCAGGCCCACGATCCGGCTATCTGAAGGTTTCGTGCCGGCACGGCTCGCCCGGACGGGCCCGCAATGACGAGGGTCAGCGCGAGCGCTTCGATCGCTCGCGCTGCATCCTCGGCGGCAGAATAGTCTTCGCGGGCGAGGCAGGCCTGATGTTCTTCGAACGCCGACCGCACGCCAGCGTATCCGTCCCTCGGCTCGAATCTGCAAACGTGCCAGGGGAAATCACTGGCTTCTTCATCGTACCACATGTACCCGATGATCTCGGCGCCACGTTTCAATACATAGCTCGGCTCCTCGGCCTGCCCCTCCTGCGGCGGTTCGGAGGATCGCAATCGCCAGCCGGGTCCCGAAACGTGGCGGAGTAGGTCGCGGTTGTCCGGACGAACGACCGTGGACCGCCCGGAACCGCGGGGGAGCGCGAACAATCGTTTGATAGACTTGCGAATCCATTTCATCGCAATCGCCCCTTTGTCTGCCAATCCGGTCGGACCGAAACTGGTTAGGCCGCATAACAGGTCTCGGGTTTGGCGAAGTCTCTGACCCTGGAAGCCCACCGGCTGAAAGATGCTCTCCAGCAGTTTGTCGCGTCGGTCGGGCCGTTCGATCGTTGCCGGGAGCCCGAGGAACGGGTTGGTTCGAGCCAAGGTGGCTCCGGGCATAGTGGGACGCCGCGGAAGAGTGTCAGCGGGATGCGCGGGTGACCTCCTCGGTCCGCAGGATCAACGGCATGGCTTTGGGGTCAAGGGCCCTTGGGGTTGAAGGGCGCAACGACTGCGTTTGCCTCGGTGGTGAGGGAGGCAAACACATCCGAAGCGACCTCGCCTTCCTTCACCGGTCGGACCGAGGTCCAGTTTGTCCGCCGACCAGGCAGTTCCGCCCGTTCGCCTTCGCCTCGTAGAGATGGCGGTCGGCCCGTTCGAGCAAGGCTTCGGCGGTCTCGCCCGGCCTCCAGGCCGCGATCCCGATCGACAGGGTGACGTGGCCGAGCATCTCCTTGGTGACGCGGCGCAGAAGCGGCCGCTCGGCGACCGCCTTGCGGATCTGGTGGCCGACCGCCATCGCGTCCTCGAGCGGGGCGTTGGGCAGCAGCACCGCGAACTCGTCGCCGCCGTAGCGGGCGACGAGGTCGCTCGTGCGCACATTGTTCTTCAGCGCGAAGGCGACGAGGCGCAGCACGTCGTCGCCGGTGGCGTGCCCATACTGGTCGTTGAACTGCTTGAACCGGTCGATGTCGACCATGGCGAGCGAGAACGACTCGGGCGCCTCGTCGTCGACCGCCCGGGCCGTCGCCTGGCCCAGGGAGAAGTCGAAATACTTGCGGTTCGCCAGCCGGGTAAGGGGATCCGTCATGCTCTCCAGGCGCAACGTCTCCATGTTCTCCTGGAGGAGCCGGAACTGGTGCTCGGACTGCTGGAGCTGGGCCTGGAGCAGCGAGTTTGTCTGCTGGATCGCGTCGGTGGAGCGGACCAGCGACCGGATCAGCTCCGAGACCGACAGGTCGGCGCCGCCGGTGTCGAGGGCGTCGGCCGCGCTCTGCAGGTCGATGCCGTAGCCGGCGGCCGAGCCCGACGCGACCCGGATCACGTTCTCGACCTTGCGGGTCTCGGCGCCGAGCGCCTCGCCGACCGACAGCAGCTGGCCGAAATGCCGCTCGGTGGCGAAGTGCCGGTCGTGAATGGCGTTCAGCCGCGTTCGCGACAGGGCGCCCGGGTCGATCTCCTCGATGTCGCGGTTGAGGGCCGGGTTGTGGCCTTGGAAATACGTGAACCACACCGCGAAGGTCGGCGGATCGGGCACCTGGCCGAGCCCGCGAATTCGCTCCAAGGCTCTGAGGGCGATCGCGAATGCCGTCGCGGGATCGGTCGTGGCGGAGGTCTGCGTCATGGCCGCGTTCTGCAGGGAGTGAGGGCGATGCCAGCGTCCGAAGTCATGTGCACGCACCGGCAACCGGTGGGCGTATGTAATGTGACCTGGACATGGTTGACGAGACATTAAAACGGTCGGGCGATACCATTCTATGCGAATTCGGCCACGCCTCGCCGGATTCGGCGGCTGCCCCGCCAGGCCTCGGCCCGGATCGCTTGTTCGCCTGCTAAGCCTTTGTTATGAGCGGCCCGCCCCCACCTCGGGAACCGAAAGGCTGGCCTCCTGATGCGCGTCGCAATGATCGGCACCGGCTATGTGGGGCTCGTGTCCGGGGCCTGTTTCGCCGACTTCGGTCACGAGGTGACCTGCGTCGACAAGGACGCCGGCAAGATCGCGGCCCTGCAGGGGGGCGAGATCCCGATCTACGAGCCGGGGCTCGACGCGCTGGTCGCCTCGAACGTCCGCGAGAAGCGGCTCGACTTCACGACCGCGCTCGCCGGGCCGGTCGCGGCGGCCGACGCCGTGTTCATCGCGGTCGGCACCCCGTCGCGGCGCGGCGACGGCCATGCCGACCTGTCCTACGTCTACGCCTGCGCCCGCGAGATCGCGGCGGCGCTCGACGGGTTCACCGTCGTCGTCACCAAGTCGACCGTGCCGGTCGGCACCGGCGACGAGGTCGAGCGGATCATCCGCGAGACTCGGCCGGACGCCGAGTTCGCCGTGGTGTCGAACCCCGAGTTCCTGCGCGAGGGCGCGGCGATCCGCGACTTCAAGCATCCGGACCGCATCGTCGTCGGCACCACGGACGAGCGCGCCCGCAAGGTGATGACCGAGCTCTACCGGCCGCTCTATCTCAACCAGGCGCCGC
>NZ_JBEOMB010000155.1:0-6139 GCF_046000175.1 Rhodoplanes sp. SY1 | reverse complement strand
CAGCCGCGGCACGCATACTTCGGCCGGATCGTCCGCAGCACCTGATAGATCGCCGGCACCACGTCGAGCGCTTCGCTCACGTCCTCGCCGATGCGATGCATCGCCCCGGCGCAGCACGGGCAGGCCGTGCTCTCCGGCTCGATCACCCTCTCGCAGCGGGGCAGATGCTTCGGCAATGCGCCGAGGTTGCGGGTCGCCGGCTTGCGCGGCTGCCGTGGCGTCCGTTCCGGAGCCGAACGATCGTCGCTCGCGGTGACGTCGCTGGTCACGACGGCCGCTGTCGTGCAGAGGGCGGTGTCGCCGAGGTCGAGCGCGCCCTGGCCGGCATCGGCGAGCGGTCGCCGTTCGGAGCGCGGCCCGAAGACCATGGCCTTCAGGCTGTCCACCCAGGCCCGCAGCCGCTCGTTCTCGGCCGCGAGCGTCAACGCCAGAGCGGCGAGCCGGTCGGGGTCGGAGGGCAGATCGGCGGCGCGAAGCGGCATGCCCGAAGATACCTCGGAACACACCGAATCGCCAGTCAATCAACGCTTTTACGCCGCTCGCGTCGGCCTCTTCACGGGATTCGTGCCGACCCGTGTCCAGTCGAGCCCGGCGACCAGCATCGCCAATTGCGCCGCAGTCAGCAGGCACACGCCGTCCCGGATCGGGGGCCAGGTGAACACCCCGTCCTCCAGCCGTTTGGTCGCCAGAATCAGGCCCGACCCGTCCCACATCAGGAGCTTCAGCCGGTTCGCCCGGCGCTTCGAGCGGAACACGAACACGTCCCCGACGAACGGGTTCTCCTTCAGCACCGTCTCCACCAGTGTCGCGAGCCGATCCATGCCGGCCCGGAAGTCGACCGGCTGCGTCGCCACCAGCACCCGCAACTCCGAGCGCAGCGGGATCACGACAGCCCTCGAACCGCGCCCAGCACCGCCGCGAGCGTCGACCGGTCGACGCCGTCCGGAACCCGGATCGTCATGGCGCCGATCACGATCTCGATCATCGCCGACGCGGCGGCGCCCCCAGCGGCAGGCGCCGGCGCCTCTTCCTTGGCCGTCGTCGTCTCGCCCTGCTCGCATGAGATCGAAACAGGCACGAAGGACAGCGTGTCATCCTCCAGGTGCGCGCTCTCGCGGCCGAGTGCGCCGGCCATCGCCTGCCGCCGCCATCCGAACAGCAGTCCGCCGTTCAAGCCGTGACGCCGCGCCACCTCCGACACGTTCGCGCCGGGCACGAAGCTCTCCGCTACGATCGCGGCCTTCTCCGCCGACGACCATGTCCGCCGGCGCCGCCGCCCCGTGATCACCTCGACCCGCCGGTAGCGCTCGCCTTCGTGACTGTCTTGATGCCTGTCATTATCCATCGCGACACCTCGCATCGGTCCTGCCGACACGACCGTCTACGACGGCTCAATCGCCCCCGACGAGGTGGGGTGTTCACGCCGGTTACGATTCTCTGGCACGACGGCGTCGGCATGTCGCTATACGCCAGGCGGCTGGAACGCGGCCGGTTCATCTGGCCGTCGGCTGCAGCCGGGGTCGTGTCGATCTCACCGTACGCCCCCGGCGAAGACCGCGGGATTTCTGCTTGTGTTGTCCGAGGCGGAGGGTCAGGCGGCGAGCGACGCCGGGGCCAGCGACCAGTTCCAGGGAAGCAGCGCGGCCAGATCCCGGATGGCGTGATTGTTGATGCGGGCGAGGACGTCGGTGAGCCAGGCCTGCGGATCGACATCGTTGAGGCGGGCGGTCTGGATCAGGGTGTACATCAGTGCCGCGCGTTCGCCACCGCGGTCGGAACCGGCGAACAGCCACGACTTCCGGCCGAGCGCGATGCCACGCAGGGCGCGTTCCGCGGCGTTGTTCGTCAGGCAGATTCGCCCGTCGTCGAGGAACCGCGTGAAGGCGGCCCAACGCTTCAGCATGTAGTCCATCGCCTTGGCGACGTCGGAGTGGCGCGACAGGCGGACCCGCTCGGCCCGCATCCAGATCTCGAGGTCGGCGACGAGAGGAGCGGCTCGCTCACGGCGCAGGGCGAGGCGCTCGGTCGCCGGCGAACCGTTGATCTCGCGCTCGACGTCGAAGATCGCGTCGATGCGCGTCACGGCTTCGAGGGCCAATGGCGCGACGGCAGATGGCTTCGCCCGAGCCTTCGTCGTCACGTCGGCCAGCACGAAGAACTTGCGGCGTGCGTGTGACCAACTTGCGTCAGGGTAAGCCCTGGGAAGGAGGATGAACATGTAGTTCGAAACCTTTCGAAGCGATCCAGAGGGTTCGACTCCCTCCCGGTAGAGGCGCAGCCCGCCAGCCGGAAGCGAGCCTTGCATGGGCGGCGGCGACGCCGGTCGTGAAGCGTAGGCAGCAGGCATCGAAGCCGTGGGTCAGCCCCGAAATCATGATGACGTCGAAGCCTTCGGAGTGTTGGGACCGGGGGCAGCATCGGCAAGGCCGATAGTGGCGAGGCCATGTCGGTTCGACCGGGGTCTCGGAACAGGGCAGAGGTGCAGGATGGATCGCCAGGGAACCTGAGAGATCCCGCACGTGTCCCCGTGCAAGCACGCCGGAACCGGGACGCCGGCTGACCAACTGTCCCAGGCTCGGGAGCAGTCCTCCGCTGCCCCGGGAGCGCTTCGGCGAACACGAAGGCAGGGAGGAGCACGGGGGCCCTGGGAGCGAACACATAAGCGACCAGGGATTGCGCGGGCGGGAAGTCGTAGCGCCGTCGTAGTACCGACGAAGGTGGGGAACCGGGCTCGCCGGGACCCACGGGAGGGAAGGGCGGCGCCATGGAAGAGAGCCATTGACGGGAAACACGGGAGGGAACTCTGCGTCCCACGAACCTGTCCACGAAACGCCAATGGATAGCCGATATGGCGAGGGCGAACCGCGACCGGGCGTTCTCCTCGCTGCACCACGTCATTGACATGGAATGGATGAGCGAAGCCTACGGACAAGTCCGGAAGGATGGCGCCCCTGGCATCGACGGAGTGACGGCGGAGACCTACGAAGCGCACCTCGAGGCCAACCTTCAGGACCTCCTCGCGCGCATCAGGTCGGGCCGCTACGTCGCGCCGCCCGTGCGGCGGGCCTACATCCCGAAAGCGGACGGGTCGCAAAGGCCCCTCGGCATTCCGACGTTCGAAGACAAGGTGGCGCAGCGGGCGATCGCGATGCTGCTGGAGCCGATCTACGAGGAGGACTTCCTGCCTTGCTCGTATGGCTTCCGGCCCGGCCGGTCGGCGCATGATGCGTTGCGCGATCTGCGCGACGGCTTCATGACCCAGGGGCTGCGGTGGGTGCTGGACATCGATATACGCAAGTACTTCGACAGCATCCCACACGGCACCCTGCGGTCGTTCCTCGACCGACGAGTCACCGACGGCGTGGTTCGTCGAATGATCGACAAGTGGCTGAAGGCGGGCGTGCTGGAAAATGGCACGACCAGCCGCACGACCGAAGGAACCCCGCAAGGCGGCGTGATCTCGCCATTGCTCGCGAACATTTATCTTCACTATGTGCTGGATGAATGGTTCGAGACCGTGGTGCGGCCGCGTCTGAAGGGGCGATGCATTCTGGTGCGTTACGCCGATGACGTCGTGATGGCGTTCGAGGATCACCTCTCCGCCAAGCGTGCGCTCGACGTTCTCGGCAAGCGTCTCGACCGGTTCGGGCTGACCCTGCATCCGGACAAGACGCGGTTCGTGGACTTCCGGTTCAAACGGCCGGGCGGCAATCGCCATCCGGCAACGGACGGGACAGCGTTCAACTTCCTCGGGTTCACCCACGTATGGGGGATGTCGCGGAACGGCAAGAACGTGGTGCGGCAAGTGACGGCGAAGGATCGGTACGCTCGGGCGATCTCGGCCGTGTCGAAGTGGTGCCGAGAAAACCGAGGCATATCGGTCGCCGCCCAGCATGCTCACCTGTCCCGGATGGTGCGGGGGCATTACGCCTACTACGCCATCACCGGAAACGGCCGACGCATCAGATGGTATCTCCATCAGGTCGAGCGCATCTGGAAGAAATGGCTGTCGCGGCGGGGAGGGGGCAACTTCCTGTGGTCCCGTCTCCGTCAGTATCTCGACCGCCATCCCCTGCCGAAGGCCAGGATCATTCACAAGTACGTCGTCGCGAGCGAAGCTCTTCCATGAAGAACCGGATGCGGGAAACCTGCACGTCCGGGTCTGTGAGGGGTGGGGGTGGCAACATCCCCACCTACTCGGCACGCGGCTTCCACGAGCGGCGTCGGCTTGCGTCCGGCCTCGTAGAGCCGATTGAATCCCGCATAGGCGTCGGCCTGGAGGATTCCGCCATATCCATGCAGGTGGCGCTCGGGATGATCGCCTGTGCGATCACGCGAGTAGAAGAACACGGCCGCCGGCGGATCATGCCCGCCGAACGGGCGATCGTCGCGCACATAGACCCAGGCCCGGCCGGTGTCGGTCTTGCCCTTCGCCAGAACCGGCACCGGCGTGTCGTCGCCGTGCACGCGGTCGCCGGCGAACACATGGGTTCTGATCAGATCGTAGAGCGGGCGCAGCAACGTGGCGCAGCCGCCGACCAGGTCGGCGAGCGTCGACAGGCTCAGATCGACACCCTCCCGTGCATAGCGCTCGGCCTGACGGTTCAGCGGCTGGTGCTGCCCGTACTTCTCGAACACGATCATGGCGAGCAGGCTCGGTCCGGCGAAGCCGCGCGGCAGCACGTGGAACGGCGCCGGCGCCTGGCTGATCTTCTCGCAATCGCGGCAGGTGAACTTCTCCCGCACGATCTGCACGACCTTCCAGCGTCGCGGCACCGACTCCAGCGTCTCGGTGACGTCCTCGCCCAGCTTGGCGAGCCGTCCGGAGCCGCAGCACGTGCAGGTGGTCGGGCCAGGCACCACGATCCGCTCGCGCGGCAGATGCGCCGGGAACGGTTTGCGGGACGGCGTCCTGCGGGTGTGCGGCCGAACCGGCGTCTCGCCCGCCGCGGCGGTCGCCGTCGCGGCCGCGAGCTCGTCCTCGGCCGCGGCCGCCTCGAGCTCCTCGAGCTGAAGCTCCATCTGATCGAGGAGGCGGGCCTTGCGCTCGCTGCGCTGGCCGTAGAGCTCGCGCCGCATCTTCTCGATGGCGAGCCGAAGATGGGCGATCAGCGCGTCCGCGCTCGACACCTCGGCGCGAGCCCGGGCCAGCTCGGCGTCGCGCGCGAGCACGAGGCGCTTCAGCGTCTCGACGTCGTCGGGCAAGGGCGAATCAGCGGGGCGCATCTCCCACTGATAGAATCACACCCGGATGCCTTTGTGAGCCCGGGACGAGGCGCCGCGTCACCCCGCCGCGTCGGGCCGCCACGTGTACTGGGGCGCGCGCCAGTCGATCCCGGACAACAGGTAGCCGAGTTGTGCCGCCGAGATCGCCACCGTCCCGTCCGCCGGCGACGGCCACAGGAACCGGCCGCGTTCGAGCCGCTTCGCGAACAGGCAGAAGCCCTGGCCGTCGTGCCACAGGATCTTGATCAGTCCACCGCTGCGCCCACGGAAGACGAACAGATGACCGCTGTGCGGGTCCCGCCGCAGCGTCTCCTGGACCTGCAGCGCCAGACCGTTGAAGCCCTTCCGCATGTCGGTGTGGCCCGTCGCCAGCCACACTCGCGCGCCACTCGGGATCGGGAGCGTCATCGGGGCCGCTCCAACACGTCCAGAACTCGCGCGAGCGCGGCAGCATCCACGTCCCGATCGACCCGCACCAACAGACCCTGGCCCAGATCGATCTCGATGACCCCGCCGCGCGTCGCCGTCGGCTGACACCGTGCCTCTATCGCCGCGGTCGTGCCGTTCGCCTCGGAGCGACCGCCCGCCGTCTCCGCCGCGATCAGGGACGGCAGCTCGGACGCTCCGCGGATTCCGATCACTCCGAGTTCGGCCAAGCGCTTCCACTTGAACACCTGGCTCGGCATCAGCCCGTGCCGCCGAGCCACATCGGAGACCGTCGAACCGCGCTCGCTCGCCTCGGCGACGATCGCCAGCTTCTGCTCCGTCGAGAACCGCCGTCGACGCTCGACCCGACCTAATACTTCGACTGCCATGAAGGACATCGATCTTGCGCTACCGCTAGCTCCATCACCAGCCGCGATCCCGCACACCCTCGCGCCTCAACGCAAGACGGTCCTCGCCGGAGGGACAC
>NZ_JBEOMB010000154.1:0-4759 GCF_046000175.1 Rhodoplanes sp. SY1 | reverse complement strand
CGGCACGCGGCGCTGAACAGCGACTCCATGGTGCGCGACGGGACCTGCGGGTCGAAGTGCCAGCGCACCTCGCCGGTCCCCGGATCGAGGGCGTGGACCTGATTGCTGCTGGTGCAGGTGTAGAGCAGGTCGCCGGCCTTGATCGGCGTGTTCTGCGACGAGTAGAAGACGCGGCCTTCGCCCGGATCGAGATCACCACTGCGGAACGTCCACGCCTCCCGCAGCCGGCCGACATTGCCGGTGTTGATCTGCGACAGTGTCGAGTAGCGCCGCCCGAGCGTCGTGCCGCCGAAAGCGGGCCACTCGCGACCGGCATCGCGCGCCGGCGCGGCCGTGTCGCCTTGGGCCGGCGGCTCGCCGATCCCGACGCCCGTGGTCTCCGCCGACGCGGCGGCCGCCTCCTCGGTGCGCTCCCAGTGGACCGCTACGACGGCCACGAGGGCGACGACCGTGGCCGTGACACCGACAACGGTGGCTCGCCGCCAGGCGCTGCGCGGCGGCGTCCGCCACAGCACGAAGGCGATCGCCGCGGCGACGACCAGCCCGGTCACGACGCCCAGGCGGCCGGCGAGGTCGAAGCCCCAGGCCGGCATCCAGCCCTTGCCGGCGATCTCGTGGAGCGACCAGGCGAGCGTGAGCAGCAGCGCCGACGCGAAGGCGAGCAAGGCGAGCCGATCCCGCCGCGTCCAGGCGAGCACGCCGCCGGCGAGCAGAAGCAGGCCGGCGATCACGTAATACGCCGTCCCGCCGAGGGTCACGAGGTAGACGCCGAGGGCCGCGGTCGCGAGTCCGAGGAGCGCCAGCAGCGACGCCACGACCAGATAGACCCAACGCCAGGCCCGGTGCCCGGCCGTCGCCACGTGGTCCATGCGATCTCCTCACGTTGTCACGTCGTCCGCCCTGCGCGACCGGTTCGCCGACTCACGTCCATTCACCCGACACGACGCTGCGATCCGTCGCGCAGGATCAGTCCTGTCGGCGCACCACCGTGTGTCTGAGGAAGCCCGTCCGCGGCGTGATCGCTCGGGTCGGGCGTTCACGCCGCAAATCTCAGCAGCGCCGCGACGGGCGAGTTGCCGTCCGGCAGATCGGGACGCCGGACACCGACGACCGTGCCGCCGGTCAGGATGGTCCGGCCGATCGTCTCGTCGACGATGTCGTAGCTCGACGCGCTCGGCGTGCCTTCGACCCGGATGGCTCCCGTGTCCGTGTCGACATGCCCCCAGGTCGCGCCGTCGATGTCGAACAGCAGCGTCTCGACCGCGCCCACCGTCGCCGCGCGGGCGACATGGGAGAGGTCGGCGGAGGCGCGACCCGTCGCGTGCCACCGCCCGAAGCGCTCGCGGATCTCCGCAACGTATCTCGCGTCATGCCCCCCGCAGAACGTCGCGCGCCCGCTGGGCCAGCTCCTGCGCCGACAAATGCTCGGGATTCCCAACGATAACCTCGTCCAGGAGACTTGGAGAGGATGCGACCGACCGGTAGATCGGCACGAGGTAATCGACGCAGGCGAGGATCAGCGGCACGGTCCGTCCGGCGACGACGTTCTGGACGGCGCGATCGACAGCGCGAGCGTACTTCGTGATCAGCGTCTTGCGGACCTCGCCGCCAGCCGCTCTTGCCGGAGCGTCGGGATCGTCGCCGGCCCTGCGGGCGAGATCGTCGATGGCGGCCGGAAGATCCGGAACGGCGATCTCCCTCGCGGGACCATCGGGGCTCACCTCGACGAGCCGCACACTGTTCTGGGCAAAGGCGAGGACGAGCGCGACGCCGGGAAAGCTGACCGCGCGGAGCATCGGCCGCAGATGAAAACGATCGCTCACCGCGCTGGTCTTCCGCAGGCGGGACGGCAGGCGGTAGGTCCGCAACGTGTCGGGCGTGGCGAGCACCGCGAGGCTCGTCGCCTGGTAACGCCAGAAGACGGTGTCGTCGGCCAAGGCACGGAACAGCTCCTCCAGCGCGGCGGCACGGCGGCGGTCGCCAGCTGCGTCGCGATCCCGCAGCTGAACGACAGCTCGCTCGGCGAGGCTGCGGAACTCGAGGCGATCGACATCCATGTGCTGCGTCACCGGGTGGGTCGGCAGATAGATCGAGACGCAGGCCTCCGACCGCGCCGCGACGAGCGTCTCCAGCTCCGATTTGGTCGGCAGGTCGACATGCAGCATGGCTGACTCCGGTTTCAGGCGCCGGCGGCGGCGATGACGTCACGGTCCCACAGGTAACGGGCGCTGGGAAAAATGGTTCTGGCTCTCACCTGGTCGCGCATGCGTCAACTGCGCACACGTGATCAGAACGGCAGTCGCAGCGAAGCGGCGAATGACCACGCGGCGTTTTGCGTCACGACAAACCCGATGGTCTTTCGATGGTCGCCGAAGACGCACGCTTCTCGCAGGGGCGACGTTGCGCTTCAGGGCTCGTCTCGCGCTTCGGCACGCGTCTCGGCCGGAATCGTCAATCGAAACTCCATCCCTCCGTCGCAGGTCACGACCGAGCGGCCATCGAGCTGCTCGACGAAGGCGCGGATCAGCTTGGTGCCGAGTCCGCTGTGCTTCGGCGTCACGGTCGCTGCCGTTGCGCCGCAGCCGTCGTCACGCACGACGATCTCGATCGTGTCGCCATCGCGCCGAACCGAGATCGTGACGTGCCCGACGCGCGCTCCAGGGAAGGCGTGCTTGAAAGCATTCGAGACCACCTCGGTGACGACGAGACCGACCGGTACGGCGCGCGCCAGCGCGAGCTTCACCGGCTCGGCCCGCACCGCCACGGCGATGCCACGCGACGCCGCCCCATAGGCGTCCGCGACGTCACCGATCAGCCGCGGGACGTAGTCGGCGAGGTCGACCTCGGCGCCCGCATCGGCGCGGTAGAGGGTTTCGTGGATGAGGGCGACCGAGTGCAGCCTATCCTGGGTCTCGCGCAGCGCCGCCTTGAACGCGGGTTCGGTGAAACGCTGCTCTTGCATCCGGATCAGGCTGGTCGTCACCTGCAGATTGTTCTTCACCCGATGATGGATTTCCTGCAGCAGCACGTGCTTGTCGCGGAGCGCGGCTTCCAGGCCGGCCCGTGCCGCGGCTTCGGCACGCCCGGCCCGTATCCCGAGCATTGTCAGCGAGCCGATCGCCACCAGCACGATCGCGCAGATGCCGGCGGTCCAGGCGAGGTGCCGGTACCAGGGAGCGAGCACGCTGGCGACCGGGGTCGACGCGGTGACGACCACGGGCCAGCGCTCCAGCCGGCGAAACGAGACGATGCGCTCGATGTCGTCGATGGGGGACACGGCCCGGTAGGTGCCGGCGAGCTCTTGGGCCATGTCCCGGAACAGGATCGTGTCCTCGATCCTCTGCCCGGCCTGGCCGGTCGACAGACCGGTGCGCGCGACCAGCGTGCCGCTGCTGCTCCAGATGGCGAGCACCGTCCCCTGGCCGACATCGCTCGAGGCGACCAGCTCGTCGAGAAAGCCTGGCCGCATCGCCGTTTGGACGACGCCTGCGAGACGCTCGTCGTCGCCGACGATCGGGCGGCTGTAGGTGTAGACGAGGTCTCCCGTGGTGCGGTCGACGATCGCTTCACCGACGTGGCGATCGATGCCGGACTCGCGATGAACCTTGAACCAGCCGCGATCCCCGAACGAGAAGCCGGACGCACCCCGCTCGCTCGACGAAGCGACGCGCCGGCCTTCGGCATCGACGACGAGGATATGATCGGCATCGGCGGTCCGCTGCGCGAGGCCGGCCAGGAACGCGCCAGCGTCCGGTGCTTGCCGCAGGGCACCGACGCCGCCGCGTTCTTGCACGTAAGCGAGCACGTCGGCGAGGACGAGATCGTTGATCTCGAACACCCGCTTTGCGTACTCCTCCAGCACGCGCGCCATGTCGCGCGTCGCCGCCTCGGCGCGTTCGATGGTCGCGCGATGATCGAGCGCCAGGAACAAGCCGCCGGTCAGCAGGATCGCCAGGGCGAAGAAGGCCGCCGTGCCCGAGACGACGATCCGAACGTCGCCGAGCATACCCGATCGAGCCTGCATGTCGCGGAACCCGTGTTCCCTCACCGTAACCGGCGGACAAGGACACTCCCTGCCGCCGGGCTGCTGTCGATGAAGCCTTTTCCTTGAAGAGAGTTCAATCGGACACTTGGACCGCGGCGCGCCCCGGATGGTGCGACGCCGCGCCCGGGAACCACCGGATCGCGGACCGCTTGATCCTCGAATCGTGATCGGCGAGGAGCCCGCAATGGTGCGCTGTCGGACAAACGAGACGTCGCTTTGCCTGCTGGTCGCATCGGCCGCGGCTGTGGCCGGACTTTTCGCGCCGGCTCCGGCCTCTGCGCGCACCGTCGACACCGACAAGGCGCGCGTGCAGGTCGAGCGGATCGCCGGCGTCGCGCATCCCTGGGGCCTCGCGCTGATGCCCGACGGCCGCTTCCTGGTGAGCGAGCGCAACGACGCCCGCATCCAGCTCGGAACACGTGACGGCAAGATGGTGCAGGTCGAAGGCGTGCCGCCGGTGTTCCGCTACAAGGGGCCGACCGGCCGCAGCCAAGCCGGGCTCTTCCACGTCGCGCTGCATCCCGACTTCGCCGACAACCGGCTCGTCTATTTCAGCTTCTCGCAGCCGTCCGAGGAAGGCGCCGGAACCGCGATCGCCCGCGGCCGCCTCGTGGAGACGGTCGACAAGCCGCGCCTCGAGAACGTCGAGGTGATCTACACCCCGAAGGCGCACGACTCGAGTGGTCTCCATTTCGGCGGCCGCTTCGTGTTCCA
>NZ_JBEOMB010000153.1:0-3504 GCF_046000175.1 Rhodoplanes sp. SY1 | reverse complement strand
ACCGGCGGTGGAGGAGGCGGTGGCGGGGCCGGGCGCTGCGGCGGCGCCGGCGCTTGCGCCGGCGGCTGGGCCGGACGCTGCTGCTGGGCGGGCGGCTGGCCGGGCCGCGGCGGCGGCCGCTGGCCGGGCTTCTGCTCCTCGGTCGCGGGGGCCGGCGCCTGCGCCATCGTCGGCGGGGCGACCAGCACCTGCGTTCCGACGAGACCAGACAGGACGGTGCCCGCCAGGAGCAACCGCTGGAGCTTGCACATACGAATCCTCATGGGTGACGAGACGGAGCTCGGGATCGGCATGGACCTGACATCGCCGGCGTGGTGACGCGGGACGAGGCTGGTGGGATCGGCGCGTCGGAGGCGCTGCCGCGGGCGCCGCTCGGGTTCTCCGGAGCGCTCCCGAGCGGGTACGTTCCTTACGATAATCAGGAGGTTGACCGGATTGCGGCGCGTCCGTGTCGGGCCTGTGCCGGTGGTCACGGACCGGTGTGCACCGAAGAACGGTGTGAGGATGTGGAGGAGACGGGGCGGCCGCGCGGCCGCTCCGTCGACGAGTTCGATATCGCGGTCAGTGCTCGCCGTGGGCGACCCGCTTGCGGAAGCCGCGCAGCCCGAGCCAGACGGCCGCGGCGACCACCGGGATCGAGGCGCCCATGGCGATCTCCGGGCTGACCGGGAACCCGGCCGTGTAGGCGCCCTTGGCCAGATAGCCGATCAGGCCGACGACGTAATAGGTGACGGCCGCGACCGACAGACCCTCGACGGTCGACTGCAGCTGGAGCTGCAGCTTGGCGCGGCGGTTCATCGATTCCAGCACCGCGCGGTTCTGCCGCTCGCGGGTGATGTCGACGCGGGTCGACAGGAGCTGGGTCACCCGCGCCACCCGGTCGGACAGCGACTGCTGCCGCTCCGACACCGCCTTGCAGGTGTTCATGGCCGGCACCAGCCGGCGGTCCATGAACTCGCGCAGCGTCTGGATGCCCTGGATGCGCTCCTCCCGCAGCTCGGTGATCCGGCGCTGGACCAGGTCGTGATAGGCGAGCGCGGCGCCGAAGCGAAACAGGTTCGCGGCCTCGCGGCTCTCGATCTCGGCCTCGAGCCGGGTCAGCCGTTCGAGCAGCACCGGCTCGTCCGCCTCGCCGGCGGCGACCAGCGCGTCGGTGACCTGCGCCAGCTCCTTCTCGCGATCGGCCAGGAACGGCGCCAGCTCGCGGGCGACCGGCAGCGCCAGCAGCGCCATCATCCGGTAGGTCTCGATCTCCAGCAGCCGCTGCACCACGCGGCCCGCCTGCAGCGGCGTCATGTGCCGATCCTGCACGAGGAACCGGCCGAAGCCGTCGGCGTGGATGCGCAGATCCGTGAAGGCGACGGCGGCGCGGTCCGACACCGGGCCGCCGACCAGCGCGTTGCCGCGGAACAGCGTCGACGCCACGATGTCGGGATCGACAGGGCCGTTGTCGGCCTTCACCACGGCGGCATGCGCCGCGACGATCACCTGGCCGGGCCGGGCCGCCACCCAGCTCGCCGGGGCGAGCGCGATCGCCGGCTCGGCGAACGGGTCGTCGCTGCCGCCGAGGCCGGCGGCGATGAAGGTGTAGCGGGCGAACTCGCCATGCCGCTCCCACACCAGGCGGAAGTCGCCGAGCTGGCCGGAATAGTGGTTGGAACCGGGAAACGGCGCCGTCGCGCCGAACCGGCGGGCGAGGTCGCAGACGCCCTGCCATTCCAGCTCGCGGTCCTCCCACGGCGACACCAGCGCCAGATAGGAGACGCGGCTCGGCGTGGTCAGCGCCTCGGGCGGGCGGGCATGGACCTCGTCGCTAAGGGCGAAGCGTTGGACGTGGTCGGCCGGAAGAGACATGTCGATGTTCAGCACCAAATTCGTGTCACCAATGAAATCGTCGGTCAGACGGGCATGGCCGGGCGGACGATGCCCGCATACGGACCGAGAAACCCAGCGGACCACATCATACTGCAGAAATGCGAATGTTGCACTGCAGCATCGTGGCGAAGATCGGCCCGCGACACCCGCCTTTGTTGCCGGGCCGGGCCGGCCCGCGACATTTTCCCGAAACCGGTCCTCAGTACCCCAGCACGCGCGGCAGCCACAGCGCCAGCTCGGGCACGGCGATCAGCAGCACCAGCACGCCGAACATCGCGGCGATCAGCGGACCGACCCAGCGCAGCGTCGCCTCCATCGGCACCCCGGCGATGCGGCACGACACCATCAGGTTGACGGCCATCGGCGGCGTGAACTGGCCGATCGCGATCTTGAGCGTGAGGAGCACGCCGAACCACACCGGATCCCAGCCGAACTTCTGCGCGATCGGCATCAAGAGCGGCAGCAGGATCAGGAAGGTCGATACGCCGTCCAAGAACATGCCGATGACGATCAGCATGGCGATCAGCATGGCGAGGATGACGTACTCGCTGCCGCCGGTCGCGACGATGGCGGTCGCGGCGCGGTCGAACACGCCGAGCGTCGAGCCGGCGTAGCCGAAGATCGCGGCGAGCGCGACGACGGTGAGGATCACGCCGGAGATCTCGGCCGCTTCGACCAGCATCTCGTAGAGGTCGCGGATCGTCAGCGTGCGATAGACCACGAAGCCGACGAACAGGCCGTAGACGACCGCCATCACGGCGGCCTCGGTCGGCGTGAACCAGCCGGCCCGCATGCCGCCGAGAATCAGCACCGGCGCCATCAGGCCCCAGCTCGCCTCCATCAGCGAGCGCCAGAACGGCGGGCGCGGCAGATCCTTCTCGGCGAGGCCGAAGCCGTGCTTCTGCGACATCCAGAAGATCGGCCCCATCAGGGCGAGGCCGGCGAGAATCCCGGGGATCATGCCGGCCGCGAACAGGGCCGGCACCGAGGCCTGCGGCACCAGCACCGAGTAGATGATCAGGGCGATCGACGGCGGGATCAGGATGTCGGTCGCGGCCGCCGCGCCGATCACGCTCGCCGAGAAGGCGCGCGGGTAGCCGGCGCGCGACAGCGCCCCGATCATGGCGCCGCCGACCGCGGCCGCATTCGCCGGGCCGGAGCCCGAGATGCCGCCGAGGAACATGCTCACCATCACGGTGACGGCGGCGAGCGCGCCCGGCCGCCGCCCGACCAGCACGGTGGCGAAGTTGACGAGCCGCAGCGCGACGCCGGAGCGGTCGAAGATCGCCCCGACCAGAACGAACATGGGCACGGCCAGCAGCGGGTACTTGGCGATGCCCGTGTAGGCCTGGGTCGGCACGCTCATCACGCCGAGATCGCCGAGCCAGATGGCGAGCGTCCCGGCGAGCCCGAGCGCCACCGCGACCGGGGTGCCGAGCACGAAGAGGACCAGAAACCCGAGAAACAACGCCGCCGTGGTCATGACTAGTTCACAAGGCAGAAGAAATGAGTTCGGAGCGGCAGGCGATCTTCACCTCTCCCCGCGTGCGGGGAGAGGTCGACGTCCGCGCTTCAGCGCGGACGTCGGGTGAGGGGGCGTCGCCGCGAGGCTGAGCATCGGGGCGATGC
>NZ_JBEOMB010000152.1:0-2791 GCF_046000175.1 Rhodoplanes sp. SY1 | reverse complement strand
TGGTCGTGATGGGCGTGCGGGCCGACGGCCAGAAGGTGCTGCTGGCGGCGCGGAGCATGGGCGGCGAGAGCGCCGAGGCGTGGCGCGCGGTGCTCGACGATCTGATTCGCCGCGGGTTGCGGCGGCCCGAGTTCCTGATCGCCGACGGCGCCGCCGGGCTCGACGCCGCGATAGCCGTCGTGTGGAACGGCGTGCCGGTGCAGCGCTGCACCGTGCACAAGCATCGCAATCTGCTCGCCCACGCACCCGAGCGCCTGCACGAGGAGATCACGTCCGACTACACAGACATGATCTACGCGGCCACCCCCGAAGAGATCGAGGCGCACCGCAAGGCGTTCCTCCGCAAATGGCGGCTGAAGCATCGCGCCGTCGCCGACAGCCTGGAGGAGGCCGGCGAGCGTCTGTTCACGTTCGCGCTGTTGCCGCCGAGCCAATGGAAGAGCGCGAGAACAACAAACGCGATCGAGCGGCTGCACGAGGAGTTCAAGCGACGGATCAAGACGCAGACCGTGCTGCCCTCCGCTGAAACCGCCGCCATGCTGTTCTGGGCGCTGCTCGCGTCCGGTCAGATCAACATGCGCAAGGTCGACGGCTGGCAGACCCTCGCCACGCACCCCATCGCACAGCCCATTGACCTCGCCGCCTGACACGGTACCTTCAAGTGCCCGGTGATCGCGTCACCCGGATTCCAACCACATTCGAGACGGCACCGGGACGAGGACGCGTCGCGACAACGCGAGCGTGAAGAATCGCTCCGCTACAAGTCGGCGAGCGACCAGCGCCGTGCTTTCAGGTCGAGTGCGCAGACGCCGTCGAGACCGTGCGCAGCCGCATGGGCTGCCACGCGCCGGGTATAGTCCGGCTCGAACGGCGCGGTGAGGTCCCAGCCTTTGGGCGTGAACGTGGCCATGCCGTTGAGCGTAGGCAGCCGGTGCAGCGCCGCGATCAGCATCGCATCGACCGCGTGAATGTAGTATCGATCAATAATTGTGTCGCTCCAACGAGGGAATCGCGGCACAGAGACATAGAAGGACTGGCATTCGTCCGGCGGCGGCGGCAGCGAGGCCAAGAAGGTCATCTCCGTATGCCGGTCAAGATGGAAGTCCGGCCTCGTTTGGATCTGCTCGGCTAGGAGGAAGACAACGAGCGCGGCCAAGGCTGGATCAATCCATCTGCGGCCTTGGAATCGGTTCCGCAAGCTCGACAAGGTGGCAGCAACGATCAGGCAGAGCACCGGCGTGACGAGCAGCATCGCCCGCGAGGGGACCCGGATTGCGCTGGCGCCGGGAAACACTTGCATCATGATCTTCCAGGCGCTGTAGCCCCCGCCGAAGGCAAGAACCAGAAGAATAGTGCCGGCCGCCGCTAGGCTGAGCGCTGCGAGCACGTCACGCCTATGTCTCTCGGCGGCGTCGGCCGCGTTGCCCAACGCCAGGGGATTTGTCGCCGCGGATGCCTGGGCCGTGCCTACAACAACCAGAGCGAGAAAGAGCAGCGGAAAACCAGTCGACATCTCGGACATGGTCAACGCACGGCCGGACACGAGCGCATAGACCGGCCTCAGCACCGGCGACCAGACCAGCGCGTTCGGTCCGACATTGAAGAGCTCGTAGAGGCGCGGCGCCGAGCCGGCGAACCAGCTGTGCCCGCCGGTGTCCCGGAGCGCCCGTCCGTACACCAGCGTCAGGCCGAGCGGCGCACAGGCGGCCGCGCCGGTGAGGAGCGCGATCAGGCCGGGCCGACTGATCAGCGCGCGCACCACCGCTGCCGCCTCGTCGCGCCGGCGGATAAAGAAAGCGGCGACGTAAAGGAACGCGAACAGCGTGAAGAAGAAGAACGAGTAGTATGCAGTGACCGCCCAAACCATCGCGAAGGCCCCGAGGTGCAACGCCGAGGTGCACGCGTGCCGAAGCGAGGCGCGGGCTTCGACGGTGTCGAGTCCGCCCACCGCCTCCTCGATGCGGACAAGCAGCAGGAGCCCGATCGGAAAGAACGCGGAATAGAGGAGTTGCGAGTGGGCGACCTGAATATAGGTATTGAGCGATATCAACCATAGCAACGCGGCCAACAAAGAAAACCAGAAGGAGAGCCGCAGGACCCGCGTCGCGAACCCGATGAGGGCCGCGAAGCCGCAGGCGCGGACCGCCACCGCGACGGCTTCGTAGGCCAGAAACGGATCGAGCCCAAACCGCCGTCCGACCGCATAGATCAGCCCGGACACCAGGTACCCGTCATTGTACCCGAGCGTGACGGGGGTCGGATGGAAATAGTTCGGCGAGAGGCAGTCCCCTCTTCCGCTAAGACAGTTGGACCAGTTCTCCAGGATCGCGATCTGAATTCTGGCGTCAAATACGTCACCCGAGACGAACCCGTCGGCGAGTAACGGTCGATAGAGATACGCGAGCCCAGCCACAAACACGCCAATGACCGCTAGGCCGCGTCCCACCACCCTAGATGTCGAATGCATTTTTTACTCGTGCACAGCCGAGCCTCGGCCGAGGCTTTTCACGTGACGCGGCCCCCAACGTGTTTCGCCGGGCTCTGCGGAAGATCGCGCCGCGGCGCCCCGGTTCCCACGATCCAAGATGCCATCGAGAACGCGCGATAGTCACCTGTTGGGCCTCCACTCTCCGCCCGAATCATATCACGAAGGGTTCGAAAAATGCCCATTCGGGATCGCTCGTCCGACCCCAAATCACGTCCGCCTCCTTGCGAGAGGCAGCCTCGAATCAAAACCAAACTTGACGGTCAATCTTGAGCCTAATACCAAAAGCCTCTGTGACTGACTCGC
>NZ_JBEOMB010000151.1:0-11540 GCF_046000175.1 Rhodoplanes sp. SY1 | reverse complement strand
TGGTCGTGATGGGCGTGCGAGCCGACGGCCAAAAGGTGCTGCTGGCGGCGCGGAGCATGGGCGGCGAGAGCGCTGAGGCGTGGCGCGCGGTGCTCGACGATCTGATTCGCCGCGGGTTACGGCGGCCCGAGCTCCTGATCGTCGACGGCGCCGCCGGGCTCGACGCCGCGATAGCCGTCGTGTGGAACGGCGTGCCGGTGCAGCGCTGCACCGTGCACAAACATCGCAATCTGCTCGCCCACGCACCCGAGCGCCTGTCACGCTAGATGTAGACCCGCGCGGCGACGCGTGCCATCAAGCAAACGTGGTCGGCCGCTCATCCGAACTTTACCTTTATTGTAGCATCTTGTATGAATAATTTCATTCTTTCTAAATACTGCGCTTTGCTAAAGCTCTCCGCGTGTCGCCGGATGCGGTCGCTACGAAACTCACCGATTCTTCCCTCTATCTCCTCGACGGCCGCGATCAAGGCCTCCACGGTTTGCTCGTTGAACAGCAAACCAGTCTTTCCGTTGACCACTGTCTCAAGCGCTCCCCCGCGTCCAAAGGCGATAACAGGTCGGCCGCTCGCCATCACCTCGACCGGAACGATGCCGAAGTCCTCGAGCCCCGGAAACACCAGCGCGCGGCAGTGGGCGAAATGGTGGGCCATCGTGGCGTCGTCGACCGGCCCGAGAAACGTGATCGTTGGGCCGGCCCGGCCGCGCAGCTCCCGCGTGACACCGCCACCGATCACGATAAGCGGCTTGCCGAGGCGCGTGAAAGCATCGACGGCGAGGTCGACGCGCTTGTAGGGCGTGATCTGGCCGGCGCAGAGATAGTAGTCGCCGGGGCGCTCGGAGATAGCGAAGCGATCCATGTCGACGGGTGGATGGATGACTTTCGCCGAGCGGCGGTAGAACTTCTCGATCCGCTTGGCGACATAGGTCGAGTTGGCGATGAAATGATCAACCCGCGCAGCCGTCGAGACGTCCCAGCTCCGCAGGAAAGGCACAGTAACCGCCATTGCAGCCCGCGCAAGCATTCCCGCACCGGCGAAGTACTGCGGATAGAGGTCCCACACATAACGCATGGGAGAATGGCAGTAGCAGACGTGGACAGCGTCCGGCCGACAGAGGATGCCCTTGGCCGGCCCGGACTCGCTCGAGATGATCAGATCGTAGGCGGTCAGATCGAATGCCTCCAGCGCGAACGGCATGAGCGGAAGCATTTTCTGATAGTGCCGGCGGCCGCCGATTCTCTGCAGGAACGACGTGATGATCTTGTGTGAGCGGATCGTCGGTGACAGGTTTCCCGGATCGGCGACGAGTGTGAAGATGTCGGCTTCGGGAAATAACTCGCAGAGCGCCTCCAGGACACGCTCGCCGCCCCGCATCCCGACCAGCCAGTAATGGACCAGCGCGACGCGGAGCGGCCGCTCCGGCGCAGGCGCGACGAAAACCGGGGGTATTTCCGCGACCTCGGCTTGGAGCGTCATGCAAATCGCCCGCCGCTCTGCTCGGCCCATCGCTCGAAGGCCCGCTCGATCGCGTTTGGATAATCGCGACCGTGCGCTACCAACCAATCGGGCTGGATGTCTGTCGACCTCACCAGCTTCATGACACGGTCTGGATGAATGCCGATCTTCAATGCACTGAGAGGCTTCAGCACGCGTGCCGCCCACAACACGACCGCACGCGGAACCATAACGGTCCAGGCGCCGGGGAAATGCCGCTCGATCAGGGTGTCGACGATCTGCTCGAGTGTGTAGCGCTGAGGATAAGCAGCGTTGAATAGAACGAAATCCTCAGGACTGCTGCGGGCGAACTCTACTGCATCGATCAGATCATCGACATGAATGCAGGCCTTGATCGTGTCCTTGCGACCCGGATAGACGAAGACGCCTTTCTTCAGCAAGGTGGCGAGACGGGTGAAGTTCCCCCCCTCTCCCGCGCCGAACACGACTGCCGGCCGGACGATCACGAGACGCCGCCCCGGGCTCTCGTCCTGCCATTGCCGGTGAACCCGCTCGGCAATGAGCTTCGAATGACCATAGGCGGACTCGGGGGCGGGCGGCGTGTCCTCCGACTTCGTTTCCTCGCCGGGTCCATAGACAGCGATCGAGCTCGTGAAAACAATCTCGCCCACTTCCCGCGTCGCTGCGAACCGAGTGACTTCGAGCGCCCCCAGAATGTTCGTTTCGTAGTACTCGTGGTTCGGGTGCCCAGGCGTCGTGTGCACGGCCGCGAGATTGTAGATTCGGTCGACCGAACCCGCGACATCGAAGCGCGAAAGATCGCGGACATCGGCGATCCTATACTCTACGCCGGCTAAGGTTTCGCGTTGCGGCCGAATGTCCGCCGAGACGACGGGGTCGTCGCATTCGGCCCGAAGCCGACGGATCAGATGCGTTCCGATGAAGCCCGAGCCACCAAATACGACAGTCGTGCCCATGAGGAGACCTCCCAAAATGGGATCCGGAAGCGATCGAATGGAAAGGGGATTTACGGCTCCGTGTTTCGGAGCTTATCGACGTTGGTCAATTTAAGTTCGATTTTGAGCTATGTTCGATAACGCCGCTCATCGGACGTGGCGTGCGGGTACCGGCCTCGTCACCAATCCGGCCGGCCGAGTCCTTACCCTGCCCTGCCCTGCCCTGCCCTGCCCTGCCGATCTGCGAGCCCGGCATCATTCGACGCGTCTCGGCTACGCTACCGCACTCCGGGTGAAACACCCGGAGCCGATATGATACAGTACCGAACGACGGTGACAAAATAGCAATCCTCGTGCCATCCGGCACGCGCAAATAACACACTCAACCGATATCGGACGCCGGTAATATGACGATGCTGTTCACCGACCGAGCCATCATCGGATCTCGGTCCAGCTGTAACGGAAGGTCTTCAGACCGGGATACACCCCGAGCACCAGGTCCTTGCGCTTGAGCCCGGGCAGGTCGAGATCCGTGCAACGGTCGCTGCCGAAATAGCAGAATCGCAGCTTCAGCGGCTTCAGGCAGCGATTTTGGACGCTGACTATGTGCTCGAAGACATTGGGGTTGCTGACTCGTGCCTTCGAAGCCGCTTCCACGTCGGCGCAGGGCTTTCCGAACGCGTCCTTGCTGACCAAGGCCTTGCCGGCATAGCTGCCGGACTGCAGCGTCAGGCGGCTGTTCGACGCGGACTGTGCCGATGCGCCGATCGGCAGCGTCGACACGCCGATCCCGAGCGTGAACAACGCCGCGGCACCGAGTGGCGCGACGGTTCGGCGCCCCAATCGTCCGCCGCCTTTCGTTTCACCGATGGTCCGCATGGTCAGCGACTCCACGGGCGCGCGTCGGAGCGCGCAATACCGGGAACCTCGATATCGTAGCCGCGCTGATAGACCGCACGGGCGAAGTTTTGCCGGTTGACCTCGCTTGCCGCAGCGAGCGCCGGAAGCAGGGTGTCGCGCGCCGGCCAGCCGGAGGTCACGAAGATGTCCGCCATCGGACCCAAACGGGAGTTCACCAGCCCGACGAACTCGTCGACGACGGCGCCGCGCAGGGGCTCTTCCATTCGCGAGATGGCTGCGAGGGCGACCGACGTGCGACGCACCGCGATCCATCCCTCGCGCGGCGCAGCCCGGTACGAGGCTGCGAGCAGATCGAGGTTCCGCGCGTCGAAACCGCTCCGCAGATTCCCGTGCCAGAACCGGACGAGCCACAGGAACCCGTCCCCGGGCGCCGCGACGAGAGCGCGATCCAGCATCGGCCCGAGCGCCTCTAGCCTCTCGTCGATCTCTGTCCGCCGGCCTTCCGCGATGGCCTCCTCGGCCTGTCGCACGGCAACGATCACGGCATTGCGAAGTGCGCTGGCGCGGATCTGCGGCGTGCGACTGGCCTCCTCGAGATCCACCGCGATCCGGCGCAGGTCATCCGGCTTGAATGCATCCCCGACGACGATCCGGTCTGCGACACGATCGAGCCCCCGGGTCGTCGGCGCGGCGAGCACGACGCCGGCCCACGCGATCGCGCCGAGGCCGACCGCTGTAAGGGCGATCCGCGTCGACATGCGCGAAAGGTCGGATCGCGAGACCATGCCGTCTACTCGTGATGCTCGGCGTAGCCGTAACGGGCATAGTGCTTCTGATAATAGTACTTGCCCTGATGATACTCGTAGCGGCTGAGAGCCGAGACATCGGCCTTGTTGAGGACCACGCCGAGCAGCCGATCGTAGATCGCTCGCGCCCCGGACAGATGGTGCTCGACGACGTCGATCTTGGTCTTCCCCCATTCCACCACATAGACGTAGGAATCGATGATGCCGATCGTCGACCGCACATCGACCACTGGCGCGACCGGAGGAAGATCCACGACCACATAGTCGTAGCCGCTGCAGGCGGCGTCGATCACCTTCCGCATCGCCGGCGAAGCGAGGATCTCGTTGGTGTGCAGAAGCTTCGCGGTCACGCCCGACGGCAGGAAGCTCAGCTTGGTAATTTGGTCTGTGATCACCAGATCGGCGAGCGGCTTGCGCTCGGCGACGGCATCGAGCAGCCCATGCTCCGCAGCCGGCGCCATGGCGCGCGACAGCGACGGGTTCCGCAAGTCCGCATCGATGAGCAGCACTCGCGCCCCTGCATGCGCGATCAGCTGGGCAAAGTTCGACGCCACCGTGGACTTGCCCTCGGCCGGCATGGTCGACGTGACGCCGATCACCTTGGTGGTCTTGATCATCGCATGGAGGTCGACGGCAACCTTGACGCCCCGTATCGCCTCGGCAAAGCGTGAGAAGGGTTGCTCGACCACGTAGGAGAGCTTCGGCCTCGCTTCAGCCTTCACCGCGGCATCGTCTGTCGTGCCTGCGCCAGAGCCGCCGAGCGATAGTTGCGGCGGGAGAAGTGTCGGCTTCGCCTTCCTGGTGTTGCCGTCTTGGACGAGAGGCACGACGGCCAGGCAGTTGACCTGCAGAACCTGCTCGACCTGGCTGCTCGTTCGGAAGACGTTGTCCCCCATCTCGCGCAGATAGGCGACCCCGCCTCCGAGGACCAAGCCGCCGGCCAGCGCGACGGCAAGGACGAGCAACGTCTTCGGATCGCTCTTCTTCAACGGACGCGACGCCGGACTGATCAACCGTGCCTCGGTGATCGGAAACGACTGCTGCTGCACCGACTCCATGTAACGCTGCAGAAAGTTGTCGTACATGGCCCGGTAGGTCTGGGCATTGCTCTCGAGCTCGCGGAGCTGGATCTGGGCTTGGTTGGTGAGCTGGTTCTCGGAGACGACGTTCGCCAAGCTGTTCTTGATGCTCTCTTCGCGGGCCCGTGCGATGTCGTAATCGCTCTGATAGGCCTGCTGAATCCGTTGAAGCTCGGACGTGATGCCTTTGCGAATCTGCTCCATCTGGTTGCGCAGATTGACGGCGGCGAGATGGTTGCGGCCGTACTTCTCCGACCAGTTCGCTTCCCTCGCCGCGAGGTCGACATACTGGCCCCGCAACTTGATGATCGTGTCGTTCTTCAGGGCATCGGCAACTGACTCGTTCGGGATTTCCTCTCGCAGGATATCGTTGATGCGATCGAGCCGGGCCTTCGATTCCGCCACGGACGCACGCGCCATGATCAGCTGGCTGTTGACCTCGGCGAGCTGCTGCTCGCCGATCAGCCGCCCGCCCGTATCGACGATATTGTTCTTCTCCTTGTAGTCGATGACGGCCTTCTCGGCCGCCGAGGCTTGCGTCCTCAGCTCACGGATCCGCTCCTGCAGCCAGACGCTGGCACGCCGCGTCGCCTGATACTTGGCCTCCAGCTGATCGACGATGTAGGCGTCGACGATCCCATTGGCGATGGTCGCGGCCTTGTCCGGGCTGAGCGAGCGGAACTTGACCTCCATCACATAGGTGAGGCCGACGCGCTTGACGGTCCTCTCCTTTTCGAAACGCTCCAGCGCGGCGCGCATCAGATCGAATTCCGAGGGCGGGGCCGCTGAGCCTTGAAACAAGCCCGTGATCGCGCCGATCACGCTTCCGACGAGACCGCCGCCAGCCCCCACGAACTCCGGGTCCTCGGTCAGCCGCTGGTCCTTGATCACCGACAGGCTGATGTTCTCGGATTTCAGGATCTCGACCTGGGTCTCGACCGTTCCGGCGTCGACCGTGATGTCACCCAGCACCGATTGCTGCTGGAAAAGCTGCACCTTGCGGGTGTCGATCACCATCGTGGCCGTCGCGGTGTAACGCGCCGGGGCGGTGAGCAGATAGATCAGTCCGAGCACCACGGTCACAGCCAGCACGGTCAGGATGACTGGGAGCTGCCGGCGCGCCCCCTTCAAAACCGATATCGCGAGCTCGCGCGGAGACGCCTCCACGGGCTCGACGTCGCGTTCGGTATAGGCCTCAACGGGACGCATGATGTTCATTCGAGGTGCCGAGACTGTCAGGCGCCAAAACGGCGATTTATCACGGCCCCGGTCGGGAGCGCTCGACGACAGCGCGGGTGCAGCGTGTCATTGGACGGGGCTGACGACAGAGTTCGGCGCCGACAACCCGCTCGCTCCGCCTGCCCTGCCCCCGGTCAGGGTGTTTCCCGTGGTGTTGGCAGCCGGCGTCGTTCCGAGCGCGAAACCCACGGTTCCAACCCCTGTCGTCGGGGTCGTGGTCGTCGGTCCACCGCCGCCAGTGCCGCCTGCACCACCGCCGCCTCCCCCGCCGCCACCGCCCGCAGCCCCGATCGGAACGTCGGGATTGACGAGCGCATAAGAATCCTTGGCGAGGTCACTCGCCGACGCCGCGATCGCCTGCTGGATCTGGGTCGCGAAGGCCTGGTCGGGCGTGAGGCAGATCCGGTAGGCCTGTCCGAGGCCCGAACCGATGGCGCGCTGCTGGTCGCGATTGGCACTGCCGAGGAGAGCAACCACGGCCGACAAGGTGTTCGGGTCGGTCGCGACGAGATCGCGCGCCTGAGAGATCAAGCGAGCTCCGCCGTCGGGATTATCCGTCAGCAAGGTCCCGGGATTCGCCAAAAAATTGGCGACGGCGTCGGACGATAGCCCTCGCCCGGAACCGTAACATGCGGCATGAGCATGTGTCGACAGTGCGACGAACATTATCGCTGCGATCCAACGAACAATCGACCCATTACTCATCGTACGGCCCCTCGCGCATGATCCGGGCGACATTTGATGCAACGTTAGCATAGGCGAAACCATCACGGAACAGGCGGCTGCGGTCGCGCGCCGACCGACGCGACCGGGGCCAACGACATGGCAAGCGCTTCGCGTCATTATGTTATCGCCTCGTTCCGTTGGTCTCGCAGGGTGACCTTCGATCGCTGTGACGACCCGCCGAAACCCGCTCGCGCGCACGCGATCTCGCATTAACCCTACCGGCCGGCTTCGGCTCCGCTGCCCTTACCCTGAGCCCTGTGGCCACCGTTCGGATCCCGCACGGCCTGCCCGAGACCGATCCCGACGATCCCGAACGCGACGATCGCGTATCCGGAAATCTGCAGGGAAAAGTCGATGGTGGAGTGCAGAAGCGCGAGCACGGCCACGCCGAAGCCGGCGAGCGGGATGATCCTGTCGCGTCGCCGGTGAAGCGCCCCCCACAGGAGGAGCGCCAGCGCGCCGAACCAGGCGAGCCCGACCGTCAGCGCGAGCGGAACACCGGCTTCCGAGGCGAGCTCGAGTGGCGTGCTGTGTGCCATGCTCCAGACGCCCCACATCGAGACGTCGCCGCTCCGGTAGGCCGGATAGGCCCAGGCGAAGGTCCCGAGCCCGGTCCCGAACCACGGATTGTCGGCGATGATCCGCAGTGTGGATTGCCACGTGGCGATCCGGTAGGCATCCGACAGCCCGTGCACCTCGAACCGGCTGCCGACGCTTCCCCCGAATAGCTGCAGCACGACGAGGGCCACCGCAGCGCTCGCGGCTCCTGCGATAACCTTGGTACTGCGCCCTTCCAGGCGGCGGCGGAAGAATATGACGAAGGTGACGGCGAGAAGCAGAACCGTGAGCGTCGATCCGGCCCGCGACACGGTGAGGAAGGTCGCGACGAGGCACAGGAACAGCATCGAGAACGGCACCAGGAGGGTGCGCTGAACGTCCCGGTCCTCCGTGACCTGGTGGAGCAGCTCCGCCCAGCGGATCGGCCCCGTCGGAAGGCGCTTTCGGACCTCCTCCAGAAGAAAGAGAAACCAGAGGATCGACACCGACCCGAAATACGTCGCGGCGGTGTTTCGGTTGATGAAGGTCCCGGTGAGGTTCCCGATATAGGCCGTCTTCTCGCGCCCCAGAATGGTATGGGGATCGAAGATCAGCCCATAGAGGCCGTAGATCGCATAGACGACCCCGGCCCAGGCGGCGATCTGCAACAGTCGCCGCGCATCGGCTCGATCGGTCCCGACGAGGAGCCCGAGCACGAGAACCAGAATGTTCGCGAGCGGGGCGCCGAGTGCGAAGAACGGCTCGTTACGGACGACCGACACCGACGGCTGAACCGGATGGTTCAGCAGCTTTTCGGCCTCGGTCCACACCGGATGGAACGCGGCGATCCAAGGCGTCGGCGAAAGCTGTTCGTGGAGAACGATGGCGTAACCCGCGACGACCGCACCGATGCCGCCGAGCACGAAAGCATGGATACTACGCAAGTTTCGAAGCGGCGCGACGGCCAGTCCGATCCCGAGGAGCCCGCACCAAAACGCGACCACGGCGGGATCGCGCGACCCATAGGGGAGTGGCGCCCCGGCGATCGCGACCGCGAGGATCCAGAACGCTATACGGTCTGTGAGAGGATGCGACCGGGGGGCGACCATGCCACCAACTCCCGGACCGGAGCGAAACTCGCTCCGGTCCGCACGGCTGCGGTGGGTCAGCCTATCGTCCGTGAAGCCGGCTGTTGTAGCGGGCGATATAGATGTCGTTGATCAGGTTCACACCGTTGTCCGCCGTACCGACCGCCTTGTCGATGAAGTTGAGGAACTTCGTCGTATCGACCTGGATGGCGTTCGCCACGTAGATGATATCGAACGGCCGCATCTCGACCTTGGTGGCGTGGAAGTAGCCGGCCGGATCCTGGAAGCTCACCGTGAAGACGATCGGAATCAGGCCGCCCGTGAACTTCGTGCAATCGACCCCGAGCTTCTCGGCGACCTCGCGCGGCTCGCGACGGTAGAGGAAGATCGAGCCCGGATCGGCCTGCAGATCGAACAGACCTCCCGCCTTGGCGACCGCCTGGGCGAGGTTGATCTTCCAGGCGTCGAAGTTGAACTCGCCCTGCTGACCCGTCGCGCCGAACGCGAGGAACTTCATCGGCTCGCGGTAGACGTAGATCCGGTCACCGGGCTGCACATAGATGTTGTTGGCCGGCATGTAGACGAGGTTGGCGAACGGCACGGTCGCGCGCTTGCCGTCGCGCTCGAGCATCACCCAGGTTTCCCAACCCTGGCCGCTGATGCCGCCGGCGCGCGTCAACGCGTCCGTGATGCGGTCTTGTGCCCCGGTCGCTGGCATTGGATACCGGGTGGGCGTGCGGACATCGCCGACGACGCTGACCAGCGAGGTCCGTTGCTCGCCGAGCGACACGACGACCTGCGGCTCGATCGCGCGGTTCTTGATCTTCTCGACGATCTCGGCCTGAACCTGGACATTCGTCCGGCCCGCGGCGCGGATCGTGCCGGCGTAAGGAACGCTGATGTTGCCGTCGTTGTCGACAGTCTGCGCCGGCAGGTTGACGAAATTGCCGGGCCGCACACCCGCCTCGATCGGGATGAACAAGCCACCGGCCGCCGCTTCGAAGATCGTGACGTTGACCACGTCGCCGATCCCGAACTTGATTCCCGTCGGCTGCCGCCGATCCGTGAACACACCGCCGAGCACGTTGGGCTCGTAGGATTCGAGGACCTGAACGGCGCGGGCATCGAGCCGCACGACCGCATAGGGCAGCGTCGGGCTGTGCTCGGTGCGGATCTCCAGACTGGACGGACCGGACATGGGGATGAATCCACATCCGCCGAGACCGATCAAGGCCAGGATGCAACCGGCACCCACTACCAGAGATGATCTCCGCATCGTCCCCCGCCCCATTAACATCACAGACTCGTTATCTGATCCCCCATGAATTCGATAACTCCGTCCGCAACCCGCCACAACAGCAACCATCCGTACATGCAGGTGCCGAGGCATAGATAGAGGCGCGCTGTTGCACTCGCGCCACACACGACTGATGTCGGAACACAAGTAACGAATGCATTGCGAATGGTCACTGCCGTTATGTTGTATGGATTACGGCGCCCATACGATGAGCAATCTCCGATCACACGGGGCCATCATCTCGATAGGATCGGCGCTGTCGCGCTTCTCTCGATCATGCTCGTGGGCTAATACTTCGAGATCCAGACGATCACTCTGGGCGTGCACCAAAACCCGCGTCAGCTTCCCCGCGATTGCTCACAAGGCGCTCAAGAGTTCTTCCTGCTGATGACGATCGTCGTGTCGAATGATTGTTGCTCCGAATTCGCCCGGAGAGGCACGATACTCTTTCTCGTGCACTCCGCGCCTTCGGCCTTCCACCTCCAAATGGCAAACCGCATCGAGCGTTTACCCGTGTCGCCTGCCGGGGAAAACTTCCGCTGGCGCCCCCGCAATGGCATATCGCTCGGCAGCGCATCGTAGTGGAACGAGCGGCGATCAGGTGCGGAATATGGAACCCCGTCGAATCGTTATGGCCGCTTTCATTGCGACATCGACTTCGCTCGTCCTGGCCTCGGTTCTGCCCCTGATCGGCTGGGCTTCGTTCGTGGCGCCCGCGCTTGCCCAGACCGTTGGCCGCGACGGCTGCCGATCGCTGCCGGATCCCGTGGCACGGCTCAAATGCTACGACGAGCAGCAACCCGCCTCGCTGCCGCGATCCGATTTCCCCGCGACGCCGTCGGAGCCCGGTCGAGCGTCGGCCCCGGGAGGATCCGCGGCGCCGAGTGCCGCGGGTGATGCGGGAGGATCCGGGCCTTCATCGCAGCCGGGCGGTCAGTCGCGCGGTCCGATGCGGTCCGAGGCGATCGGCGCCTGGCGGCTCGTGCGGACACCCGACCCGACCGGGGGCAAGGACGCGATCTCGATCATGCGCCCGGCCGATCTCACGGGCTCCGACCCGGAGCTCGTCGGCCTCATGCTCCGCTGCGGTTCAGGAGACATCGAGGTGCTCGCAGTGGTGATCCCCCCCCTGCCCCCGCGCGCCACCCCGGCCGTTACGATCCGCACCCCGGCCGGCAGCAACGCATACGAGGCCTGGGTGACGCCTCCCGGATCGGCCATTCTCCTCTCTGGCGACGCTGCCCGCGACGCCAAGGCGGTCTGGCCGAGCGCCTCCGCCCTGACGGTAGAGATCGCTGCGTCCGAGACGCAAATGATCAAAGGAGTTATCCCTGTCGACGGGCTCGGCGCGGCCGTGAACGCCCTGACCACGGCCTGTAGCACCGTGAGCGTCACGAAGGGAGCACGGTCACGGGGTCTTGCTTTATCGGGCAGGGCCTCCGGCAGAAGTCGTGGACGGCGGTCGCCCGCCGATTGACGGTGGGGTGACCGGGTG
>NZ_JBEOMB010000150.1:0-15702 GCF_046000175.1 Rhodoplanes sp. SY1 | reverse complement strand
AACGTGAGCGAAAAACGGTCTAGCGCCGCCCACACGCCGTTGTAGTTGATGCCACTGGCCATGACATACACCAGTGCGTCCTCGTCGCCGAGTTCCCATGTCGGCAGCACCTCGATCTGCATGGCGCTCTGCGGCGGCCCGTGGCGCTCCTTGCGGATCGCCCAGGCGTACATCTTGGCGGGAACGTGCCCGAGCGGCGGGATCTCGCCGATTTCGTAAAGTTCCTTGGTCGCGATGATGGGCTCGAGCGCGGTTTTGGTCGGCATGTCGTCACTCCTCGGTGTAATCACTTGGTGTTTGGGCAGTTGCCCGGAATGGATCACCGGAAGTCGGGCACAGGACGTGGTTCGGGGCCCGGGGCGTGCCCGTGAACGTCGTCGCAGGGGTGTTGCAGAGCCTTGTGAACCGCCGCGTCGGAACGAAACCAGAGAAGCTCCCGCAGCATCTCCACCTCGTTGACGATCTGGATCGGATCGCACAGCAGCGCAGAGCGCAGTGCGTTCTTCAACCAGGGACTGGTGCGTGGATGGTCCAGAACCCATTCGATACGGCGTTGCGATTCCCGCTCTCGATCGGTCGACGCATTGCTCGGACACATCCTCGTCCTCCTTTCGCAAGATCACCGTCAGGGATTGCAGACGTCGCATCGACCGGGATCGGTGGCAGGTGGCCCCACGGACCTCTCGACCCGGTGACCGCAGCCGGCACAGGTCGAGGCTTCGGCCTTGATCACCCGGGTCGGCGTTCCGCAATGCGCGCAACGAGCACCCGGGATGCGCTCGGTGACCACCAGGCCTGGGCGGTCCCAGTCCGGGCAGCGCAGTCGGAAGTTGCGGATCAGCGTCACGGTCGCGCGCGCGATCGCCCTCATCCGGCATGGATTGCGGTGTGCCCGCATGTCGGTTTCGACGCAGGCGGCGCCGCAGCGGGCGATCACGTCGCCGACCGTGCGTTCGAGATCGGCGCGGTCCAGAACGTCCTTGAACAGGCCCGACTCGGGACACGGGACCTGCTCCTTGCAGCCGCTGACGACGACCCCTTGCATCGGAAACCCGACGCCTTCCGCAAAAGCGCGAGCCGCGGCGATGTCCGTCACAACGGCGTGCGTCCACATGGCGTCGAGGTCGACGAATTGCCCCGAGACCTCCATGCCGGTGTCACGATCGGCCAGCAGCACGATCTCGACACCGAGCGGCGCGGACGGAACGATCGGATGCGGACCGAAGCGACCTTCGCTCGCCACGGCGACGCGAACGCCGGGGTTCCCGGCGAACGCGGCCGCGATCTTGGCCCGTGCGGCGTCCAGCTGAGAGCCGGGCCGCGGCACCTCGCGGGTGAAGGTGCCGAAGCGGTCGGTGTCGAGACCACCGACGATCTCGACCCGCAGGCCGAGGAAACGGCGAAGAAGCGGCGCGATCACCCGCTCCTTGCCGTGCATGGTCGCCAGCGACCCCCGCTCGCCCCATAGGCCGAAGCGGTCGCCGTTGGGCCGGCGGGCCACCTCCGCGGCGATGCTGCGCCTCACGCGACAGCCCCTATGCGGCGCTCGCGGTCCGCAGAACCGCCCGAGTCGGCTCCACGGGTTCCCAGGTCAGGTCGCCCGCGTAGCGCCGGGCGAGCCGGCCCTCCTGATCCATCTCGAACAGATGGGTCCAGCGGTTGTCGAACAAGGCGCGGACCGCGTCGTGACGCACCAGGATGTCGGTCATGGCCTCGGCCGGCGCCTCGATGCACACGGTGAGCCGCAGCGGCTCGTGGACGAAATCCTCGCCGTCGTGGACCGACTGGAGCGGCAGCCCGGTGCGCATCACGCCGCCGTTGCCCTCGAAGACGCCGATCCCGCCGACCACGTTGTGCAGAAGCTTGTCGCCGGCGCCGAACGTGGCGGGCGCCACGGTCGAGCCGTAGTACTGCAGCGAGATCCAGCTCGCGACCACGACCGGGGCCGTCATGATCAGCTCGAGGACGCCGAAGCCCGTCGCGCTGTCCTGCCTCCAGTCATAGTCGTGGAGGAAGGCACGCCCGGCGAGGCCGCGTCCGGCGGTGCGGGCCCGCGGGGCGGCGATGAAGGCCTGGCATCCCGCAAGGCCCCATTCGGGGCGCAGCTCCGCCCAGTCCCGCGCGCGCGACGCGACACGTTTCTCGGAGCCGGCCCCCGGCAGGCGGAGCGCGCGTTCGGCCCGCGCCGCCGTGCCGGCCGTCTTGAGCCAGGACCGGATCCGGTCGAGGTCCCGGCCGTGGGTCGCCGGAATCTCGTCTGTGTCGTAGAGCGTCACCTCGTCCGTGGTGGTGTCGTGCATGGCCGCGACGAACACCGTGTCGTTCGGCACGACGATCCCGCGCGCGGCGAGGCCGTCGCGCACCTCCGGGTCGCCGAGCAGGAGGGCGAGCAGCCGCGCGTTCACGTCGCCGGTGTAGCCGCCGCAGGCGCCGCAATGGAGCGCGCTCGCATGGGGGTTGTTGGTGACCGTGGCGCCGTGCCCGACCAGCAGGACGACGCGGGCGAAGTCGCTCGTCAGCGACATCGCCCTCAGCACGGTCTCGGCGGCCCGCAGCCGGGTGTCTGGATCGAGGTCGGGGTCGAAACGCAGCTTCGGGTCCGGGCGTGCGGTCTCGCCGGCGAGCGCCAGCGCATCGCGCCCGTTCTTCCAGACATAGACCGGCCCCATCGCCTCGACGAAGGCGAAGCACGAGACCGCGGCGAGCTTGAACCGGCCCCAGGCCCGGTGGGCACGAGCCTTGTAGCGGGACTTGCGGTCCGCCTCGGCGAGGTCCGGCCCGCCGGCCGTGGACGTGACGGTCGGGTTCAGCAGAACGGGCAGGCGCAGCTCCTCGACGTCCGAGGCGAACCGGCGGTGCTTGGCGAACACGCCGAAGAACCCGGCGAAGCCGAGGGTGCGGATCGACGGATCGACCTGCTCGAGCGCCCGCCGGAAGACCTCCGAGCGCACGTCGATGCAGAACGCCGCCTGCAGGGTCGGCCGAGCGCCCTGCGTCGTCGATGCCGGCGCGGCGAGCGTCTCGGCGAGCCGCCGCTGGGCGGCGCGTTCGGCCGCCTCCTGCAGGATCTCGTCGACGATCGACGCCTCCCCGGGGTCGACCGGCGCCGCATGGGCGGCGCGCACCGCCTCCCATTGCGTCTCGATCAGACCGGCATGGTGGCCGTGAAGCGCATCCTCCCAGACCAGCCGAATGGCGAGCAGCTCGGTCAGGACGGAATCGGTCCCCCCTTCGAGCTCGGCGCGCCACAGCACGTAGCGCCCGTATTGCGACCAGCCGCCGAGCGAGAGGAGGAGCTGGTGGAAGTAGCTGTCGGCCGCCGCCGCCGTCAGCCCGAGCCGGCGGGCCGCGCCGGCGATCGCGTCGATCGGGCTCTCGGGCGCCGCGGCGACCCCGTCGCCGAAGCCGGTGAGGCCGTGGATCTCGGCCGTCAGATCGTGGGTCGCGAAGGCCCGCCAGGCCGACCATGTGCTGCGCGCCCGCCAGGCGGGCCAGAGCGCCTGGCCCTGGTCGAAATGCGATCCGGCCCAGACGCTGATCCGGTCGCCGATCAGGCCCGTCCAGTCGAATCCCGAGGCGCGACCGGCGAGATCCGCGATGGTCGGGAGGCCCTGCGGAACCGGCGCGGGCTTGGCCGCCGCGGCCTTCAGCCCGGCGACATCGGCCGGCTTCCGGGCATGCGGGCTGGCGGCGAGCGCGTCGGCGAGATCGCGATCCGTGATGACGCCGGTAGCGATGCGATCGCGGAACCACGTCCGCGGCATCACCACCGGCACGCCGCCGACCCGTGCGAGGCGGGTCCCTGCCTGGGCGAGCGTCTCGGTGCTCTGGCCCATGAAGGGATTGACCGCGACCGAGGAGGCGAGCGGCCAGAGCGGCGGAATTCGGCGGCTGGCCGCCTCGACGGCCTGTTGCAGCTCGGCCGAGCGGATGTCGACGACGTCGTCGGTGGCGATCATGGCGGATCTCCTGGGTGATCGAGAGGCGTCACGGGTTGCGCGGGAAGGCCCAACCGCCGATCAGGCGGTCCAGCAGGGCGTTGGCGTAGAAGCCATTGGCGACGTGAACCCGAAGGCCGGCGGCGGCGGGATGGAAAGCCCAGTGGGGAAACAGCGCCTGGGCCACGGCGACCAGACCGAAGCCGAGCACCACCAGCACGATCAGCGCCCACTCGAACGGCGAGGGCGCGGGTGCCGCCGGCAATGCCGCAGCCGTAGCCCAGACGGCGCCGCTCTGCAGGGCGAAGTAGCCGAGCGACGTCGCCAGCGCGGCGAGTGTCGTGCGGATCGTCAAGGCACGCGGCGCCGCATCGGCGAGCCCCTGGGCGATCAGATAGGCGACGCCGAAGATCAGGATGGCGCCGAGGGCGATGGCCTGGGGCGACTTGGCCTGAAGGCCGAACAAGGTGCCGATCACGGCGTAGACGACCAGCGCGATCGCGAAGGCGCGCGCCACCGCACGACCGCTCGGGACCGCGACCGGGCCGGGCCGGGGAGCAGCCGCGACGATGTCGACCGCCGTGCCGGACGCCAGGAAGGCGTGCGCCTTGTAGAGCGAATGGGCGACGATGTGCAGCAGGGCGAGCGGGAAGAGCGCGAGGCCGCACTGGAGCATCATGAAGCCCATCTGGGCGACCGTCGACCAGGCGAGCGAGGTCTTGACCGCCGGCTGCGCCAGCATCACGACGCCGCCGAACAGCGCCGTGAACGCGCCGATCACGACCACGACCGCGAGCACGCCCGGCGCCAGCAGCATGACGTCGGCGAAACGGATCAGCAGAAAGCCGCCGGCGTTGATCACCCCGGCATGCAGCAGGGCGGACACGGGGGTCGGCGTCTCCATCACCTCGGTCAGCCAGCCGTGTGTCGGGAACTGCGCGGATTTGAGAAGGGCGGCGAGCGCGAGCGCGGCGGCCGCGGCGACCGTCAGCGTGGTTCCCGTGCCGCCCCGCGCGGCCTCGGAAAGGGACGTGATGTCGGCGGTGCCGTAGGCGACAGCGAGCAGCACCACCGCGAAGACCAGCGCGACATCTGCGATCCGTGCCATCAGGAACTTCTTGCGCGCGGCCCGGACGGCGCCGGGTCGCTCCGGGTAGAAGAGGAGCAGGCGGTGCAGACAGAGGCTCGTCGCGATCCAGCAGACGACCAGTTGCAGGAGATTCCCTGCCAGCACCAGCAGGAGCACCGCGGCCAGGGTGGCGAGCGTCCAGGCCAGGAACGGGCCCTGACGCGCTTCACCGTCCAGCGCCCTGATGGAATAGCGAAGCACGACCCACCCGACGAAGGCCACGAGGACCATCATGGTTGCGCTGACAGCGTCGAGGCGAACACCGAGACCGGCTCCGGCGAAGCCGACGACCAGGCTGGTTCCCGGGCCGCGGGCGACGAGAAGGGCCACCGAGAGGATGGCGACGGCGAGCGAGATCAGCGATGCGATCTCGGTGAGCCGAAGAACCAGACGCGGCCGGCGTTCGCGCGCTCGGCTCGCCAGGAGCGCGGCGATCAGCAGCGTGGCCGGGGCGACGAGCGGAAGCGAATGCAGAGACACGGCGGCGATCTCCCCTGCGGTTGAATGTCGCCTCAGTCTCCGATGGAGCTGCTCGGAAGAAAAATACATTGTATGGTTGTTATTGATCTATTTTTCTGGTGATCCGCATGGCGTCAGAGCTGAACTACAAGCATCTCCGGTACTTTCAGGTGGTCGCTCACGAGGGGCATGTCACGCGCGCCGCCCGGCGCCTGAATCTGTCGCAGTCGGCCGTCTCGACACAGATCAATCTGCTCGAGCAGCGGCTCGGCCATTCCCTGTTCCACCGGGAGAATCGCTCCCTGCGGCTGACCGAGGCGGGGCGCATCGCGCTGGACCATGCGGACGCTCTGTTCGGCATCGGCGACGATCTCGTGGCGACGCTGAAGCGCGAGGGCGCGAAGCGACGCGCGCTTCGCGTGGGTGCCATCGCGACGCTGTCGCGTAACTTTCAGCTGACCTTCTTGAACCCGGTCCTGGGGCGAACCGACGTCGAGATCATTCTCCGGTCCGGAAGCGCCGCCGAGCTCTACGGCGCGCTGACGGATCATCATCTCGATCTCGTGCTGACCAACCAGCCCCCGCCCTCGGACGCGTTGACGCCGTTCGTCGTTCATCGTCTCGCCGAGCAGCCGATCAGCCTGATCGGCGTTCCACGGCTGTGTAAGCCGCGTGTGTCGCTTCCCGATCGGCTTTCACAGGTGCCTCTGATCCTTCCGGCCGCCGGAACCGGACTACGGATGGGATTCGACGCCCTCGCCGCCCGGTTCGACGTGCGTCCCCAGATCGCCGCGGAGGTCGACGACATGGCGATGATGCGACTGCTCGCCCGCGAGGGCGTCGGGCTCGCGGTCCTGCCGTCCATCGCGGTTCAGGACGAGCTGGCCGCACTGGTCCTGGCGGTCGGCGCGAAGCTGCCGGGCCTCACCGAGACCTTCTACGCAGTCACGGTCGAGCGGCGGTTTCCCAATCCGATCATGGCGGATCTCCTGCGTCCGCGATCCTACACGGGGCGCTCCGACCGGCCGTCGCGATCGCCACTCCCGCGGAAAAGTCCGAGACAAAGGAAGTGACTGGAGCCGCGCCGACGCGGTGACGCGAGATCGGAGCACTCCCGGCTGCGGTGCTCGCGCAAAGCAACGCCAGGAGCCGCGGCGAGGCCAAAGGAGACTCACGATCGGAGTTGCCAATCGAGAGATCCGAGGGGCTTGCTCATTCGTAACCAACGAGTAACGCGAATTCGCCGACGCGGAGCGAGTGCATGGCGCGCGTGTTGATCACTGGAGCCAGCAAGGGCTTAGGATTAGAAACGTTGAAGCTGAGTACGTCGTGCGCCTCATGTCGCGCTCTTCAGCCGGCGTAGCAGTTCTCCGGATCCAAGCTGCTGAAAGTCAGGGGTGATGCGCTGAACAGCGACGAAGTCGCCGCGGCAGATTGGGGAATATACGGCGCAATTCAATCGTTGGGCGTAGGTTTCGGCGATCGGTTCAGGCCAGTGCGGCTCCTCTCGGATGCCACTCGACAATGATCTCGGCAATGTAAGCGCGGGGGGTGCGGCAGGGGAATCGCATATGGAAATTCTCGATTCTATTCGTGCGCTGAGGCGGCGCCCCGGATTCATAATTGCGTCTCGACCGCGCTTTCGATTCTTATCGTGCGCCGAGCGCCTCAAATCGATCCATATGCGATCACCCTGGGGGGTGCGGCGTCTGATTTGGGTGAGGGGTTCGGGGCCGCCGACAGCCGGGCCATCGTCTTTCTTCAATTTTTGCAATTGCAGTTTGTTCTAGGGCGCAACTGCGACGACAAAGATGCACAGAAGTGTCTGATAAATAAAGGCTCCATCGACTGGACGATCGTTCGGCCCGGGGTGTTGACCAACGGTCCTCCGACCGGACGTCACGAGGTTCTTGAACAGCTTTTCGAGTAGCGGGATGGCATCATATCGCGGGCGGACGTGGTGAAATTCCTGGTTAGGCAGATAACGAACCGCTCTATTTGTCCGCAAGATGCCTGTCCTGGCGTGTTGAACGTGAGAGCAGCGAGGAACGATCATGCAGCCCGAGACGTCAAAGACGACCGTATTCTTCGACGGCTCCTGCCAATTGTGCCGAGCGGAAATTGAGCATTACGGTCGGCAGGTCGGATCCGAGACGCTGTGTTTCATCGACGTTTCGCGAGCAAGCGACTCGCTCCCGCCGGGCCTCAGTCGCGAACAGGCGATGGCTCGCTTCCATGTGCTTTCCTGCGATGGAAGACTGATCTCCGGCGCGGCGGCGTTCGCCACTATTTGGAGTGTACTGCCGCGATGGCGCTGGGCTTCGCGCGTCGCCGCGTCGCCGACCGCATTGACGGCTCTCGAACTCGGCTATCGCCTGTTCCTGCCGATCCGGCCGCTGATGTCTAGGCTAGTCGGGAGACTGCATGGCGCGAACCGATCGAACGCCAGGGCTGCTCGCCCGTGAATGAATTGGAGCTGCCCGCGGCGCCGATATCCTTACCTTTCGCGATTCTTCGTCCAGCAGCGTCGCCGTCGTACTCTGTTCAACAAGTCCATCGAAACCTCCATTGTTGTTAAACTGGCCGCAAGCGGGGCCTTCGAACAGATGATCGGATTCAGCCGGAAAAGCGCGCCCGAGATCCAGCTTGTAAGTAACGCGAACTCGGAACCCGCCGTGGCGATTTCGTCGCAGAGGGGGGAACTCCGGCTCGTCATCGACGCGACCGGCTTTCTTCACGATGAACAGCGAGGTCCCGAAAAGACGTGTCGCGATCTTAGCGCCTCCGAGCAAACGCGCCTGCTCGCGCCGAGCGCGACAGGGCCCGACCTCGTCCTGGAGCATGTGCTCCCGCGGCTGCCGCGCACGGGCGAGCTGGTGGTCTCGACGTTGACAGCCAGGGTCGGCAGCATCTGCGACAATCAGCTCGGCTGGTATGGTTATCGAGCGCTCGAGGCGGCATCGAATCGGGTCCGAACGGCAGCCATCGAATTGCGTCCTCGACGGCCGGACACCATCTGCGTGGCGCTCCATCCGGGAACGGTCGCGACGTGCCCTTCGTCTCCCTTCGTCAAGTACGGGCCGGAGGGGCAACGCGCCGCACACGGGCGGCGCAACATCCGCTTTCAGTCATCGACAGACGCTGCCAGCGCCCATGGCTGCTATTTCGAATTCCGCGGGGAACGTGTGCCGTGGTGCGCGCGAACGCAGAATGTTCTGCCAAGCCGTCGTCGTTCAGGACGGGCTTCGTTTCGCTGTTTATAATGTCGAGTTTATATGCATTGACGGGAAGAAAAATGATTCAGACGTCGTACATTAGCACGGCTACGAGCGCGATGTCCACCAAGGATTTGTTGGCGCTATTGCAGCAATGCCGCGACAGCAATGCAGACAAAGGCGTAACTGGAATGCTCCTGTATGGAAATGGAACCTTTCTTCAGGTTTTGGAGGGTGACGAGGGCGTCGTTGACGCTCTTATCGCCAAGATTCGAAAAGATCCACGGCATGCGAATCTGAAAATGCTCTATCGTAAGGCGATCGAGCGACGCCAGTATTCGGATTGGAGCATGGGGTTCAAGCGCGTATCCGACAAAGAGCTGAAAAATGTCGAAGAGTTGCGCGACTTTAACGAGCAAGACTTCAGCCCCGATTATCTATCGCAGCACGCCGCAGTCGTGCAAAGCTTGATGAACCATTTTCGCAAGGAGCACTTCAAGGCCATTGGGCAGAGCGAGCTGGGCGTTGACGAAGAGGATCGCATGATGAACGTGCTCCACCACATCATTCGGGGAGCCGTGCGCGCGTTGGCGATACTGATGGTCGTCACTATTCTCTGGGGCGTGGTTGACGTAATTTCCGCGCTTTATTATCAGGTCTTCGTTCCTTCCATCGAAGGCTTGCGCGCGCGCGACATCATCGTTGTATTCGGCTCGTTTCTGGCAGTGTTGATCGCAATCGAAATATTCCTCAACATTACACTATATCTCCGTGACGACGTGGTTCATGTGAGATTGGTCGTTGCGACTGCACTGATGGCGATTGCCAGGAAGGTTATCATCTTCGACTTCGAAAAGATCGAGCCGATGTATATTCTGGCGACCGGGATCGTAGTTCTGGCGCTCGGTGTCGTGTATTGGCTAATGGACCAAAAGATAGTTTGGGCGAACCAAAAATGAACGCCGCCGACGTGTTGCGAATGGTCTCGCCACGCTTGGTGCCGCCGCTGTCTTAGGGTCTCGGTCGTGAGGATGACACTAGTGCTCCGGTGCGTCGGGTCCAATTACTCCTGCTTCGACAAGCTTGCCGGAGAAACCGTACTGCGTAGCGGGCGTTTTGTCAGAGTGACAGTGAACACGCTTATGGAATTCTAGCTATGGCGGCCAACCAGGTGCTCTTCAGCTTCTTCCGCTATAGCCGTAATCATTCTTTCGGGGCGTTCGTGTTGATGGGATTTCAGAGTTTTGTGGCCAGCCGGAGTGTACCGATGGGGGCGCTTCGACTCATGACCTGCGGCAGCGGAAACGGGTTCTCAATCGTGCCGGACCTGACGCGGTATTGCTTGATGACAGTGCCGAGTCAGCCTGGCGATCTGGTCCGACTAAGGACGAACAGGCTCTACCGATGGGTTGCGGGGCCGAGTATCGAGCAACTCCATTTCTTACTGAGGCCGGTAAGCGGACACGGAACCTGGGATGGAAACGCGCTGTTCGACTATTCCAACCACAGGCTCGGCGACAGACCTTTCGCGGTCCTGACGAGGGCACGGGTCGCGGCGGGTCGTGCGATGGCGTTCTGGCGCAGAGTGCCGGAGGTCAGCCGCTCGCTCGGAGACATTCCGGGATGTATCTACCACGTCGGTTTCGGTGCACACCCGCTCCTGCGGCTAGCGACCTTCAGCGTGTGGCGGGACCTGGAGTCCATGCAAGAATTCGCCTACAGGCGCAGTCGTCACCGCGCGGCGCTCGAGGAGGCCCGCGCGGACGATTGGCTGCCCGAGTCGATGTTTGTCCGTTTCGAGATCGAATCGATCCAGGGGAACGTGGAGCGTTACCCTCGGCTGCTCGCGCTAGCCCCGGAGATCGGGATAGGCACAAACAATACGGTTCTCGGCGGTAACAGGCCAGTGATTTAGCAAAGACAATATGAGAGAAGATCTAAATGATATTTAGAGCATCATAGAACGATCGAGCGTCCGATTTGAAAAGAGATTATATCGAAGCAGTAAGGTATTCACATCGACCAAGTGCGCCTTGACGGGGTCGTGCCTTGAACTCTGAAACTGCGATCGTGGTCGGAGCTGGCGTCGGCGGGTTGGCTGCCGCACTCGATCTCGCCACTGCCGGTATCGGCGTCACCGTGGTGGAAGCGGCCGCTGGGCCGGGCGGAAAAATGCGGGCGGTCACGGTCGCCGGTCACGCGATCGATGCCGGGCCGACCGTGTTCACCATGCGCTGGGTTTTCGACGAGCTGCTCGCCGCCGCCGGCACGACGCTGGAGCGGGAGGTCTCACTGAAGCCGCTCCAGGTGCTCGCCCGTCACGCCTGGAGCGAAGACGAGCGGCTCGACCTGTTCGCCGACGTGGAACGCTCCGAGGGGGCGATCGGCGTTTTCGCCGGGGCCGCCGAGGCACGCCGTTTCCGCGGCTTTTGCGATCGTGCGGCACGCATCTACTCCACGCTCGAGAGACCATTCCTGCGGGGCGCACGTTGCCGAAGCCCGCTCGACCTCTTCTTCCGGGCCGGCCTGCGGCGGATCCCGGACCTAGCGGCGATTTCGCCTTTCGGTACCCTATGGGGCGCGCTCGCCGATCACTTTCACGATCCGCGGCTACGACAGCTGTTCGGGCGCTACGCCACATATTGCGGCTCTTCGCCGTTCTTGGCCCCTGCCACATTGATGTTGATTGCCCATGTGGAGCAACAAGGCGTTTGGGTGGTCGGCGACGGAATGCACGGATTCGCCAAGGCGCTCGCACGCATCGCACAGCGGCGCGGCGTCGCGTTCCGCTTTGGCGCGACGGTTGTCAACGTGACGGTTGCCGACGGCCGTGCCACCGGCGTCCTGCTCGCCAGCGGCGAGTGGCTCCCGGCGGACGTAGTGGTGCTGAACACAGATGTCGCGGCGCTTGCGAACGGCGGCCTGGGCGAGGCGGTGCGCCGCACGGTCGGAGCCGTACCGCAACGGTCGCGTTCGCTCTCGGCGCTGACCTGGATGCTTGTCGGCGAGGCGCAAGGATTTCCGCTCCGCCATCACAACGTGTTCTTTTCGGGTGACTACCGGGGAGAGTTCGACCGATTGCACCGTGATCGAAGGCTGCCGGACGATCCAACCATTTATATCTGTGCTCAGGACCGCAGCGACATCGCGCCGGACGGTGGCGTGTCCAACGGCGGTACGGCCGGGCCCGAGCGTCTGTTCTGTCTGGTCAATGCGCCACCGACCGGAGATACGGAGGCCTTCGACGTAGAGGAGATCGCAGCCTGCGAGCACGCGACTTTTTCCCGGCTCGCCCGCTGCGGCTTGGAGATCCGGTATCCCCCGGAGGCACTCCGGGTTGTCACGCCGGCCGACTTTCATCGTCTTTTTCCCGGTACTGGAGGAGCGCTTTACGGTCGCGCTTCGCACGGCTGGAGGGCATCGTTCCAACGGCCAGGATCCCGTACCCGGGTTCGGGGGCTCTATCTCGCAGGGGGCAGCACGCATCCGGGGCCGGGGGTGCCGATGGCAGCACTCTCGGGACGGCTGGCGGCGGCGTCCTTGTTGGCGGACCTCGTTTCGGGACGTCGATCACTCCGGAAATAAGCTCGACCTTGGCAAGATCCACCGGGTCCGCGGGAGGCGGACGATCGGGGAGCCCCGCGGGGCCGGCGCTACCGCGCCTGACCGCCACGAGCAAGGCGATTCAGCAGCAGAGAGAGTGACCAGAGGCAGGACTGCGCGATGACAGGAGGCCGGCAGGTGCCGTCTTGAATTTGATTGGAATCCGGGTGACGCGATCACCGAGCATTTGAAGGTACCGTGTCAGGCCGCGAGGTCAATGGGCTGTGCGATGGGTTGCGTGGCGAGGGTCTGCCAGTCGTCGACCTTGCGCATGTTGATCTGACTGGACGCGAGCAGCGCCCAGAACAGCATGGTGGCGGTTTCAGCGGATGTCAGCACGGTCTGCGTCTTGATCCGTCGCTTGAACTCCTCGTACAGCCGCTCGATCGCGTTTGTTGTTCTCGCGCTCCTCCATTGGCTCAGTGGCAGGCGCGTGAAGGCGAACAGGCGCTCGCCGGCTTCCTCGAGGCTATCGGTGACGTCACGATGCTTCAGGCCCCGTTTGCGGACGAATGCCTTGCGGTGCGCCTCGATTTCTTCGCGGGTCGCGGCGTAGATCATATCGGTGTAGTCGGCCGTGATCTCCTCGTGCAGTCGTTCGGGCCCGTGAGCGAGCAGATTACGATGCTTGTGCACGGTGCAGCGCTGAACCGGCACGCCGTCCCACACGGCGGCGATCGCCTTGTCGAGACCGGCGGCGCAGTCGGTCCCCGCGAAGGCAGGGATCGGGAGTTCGGTCCGCCGCAACCCGCGGCGAATCAGATCGTCGAGCACCGCGCGCCACGCCTCGGCGCTCTCGCCGCCCATGCTCCGCGCCGCGAGCAGCGCCTTCTGGCCGTCGGCCCGCACGCCCATCACGACCAGCAGCGAGATCGCAGTCGCCTTGCGGTCGAGCCGCACGCGCAACACCGTGCCGTCCAGGATCAATCTCACGATCCCCGGATCAAGTCCGGGGGCCTCGCCGGCGAGCGAGCGTGCGGTGCTGGCACGCGCGCAAGGCCTGGTTCTTCCATTCCGCCGTGCCGCCGTCCGGCCGGGCGAGCCGCGCCCGCGGCATCGCGATCTCGCCGCGGGTTCGTTCAATGTGCATAAGGTCGGGGTAGCGCCGAATAATGGAAGGGTGGAGCAGTGAACAATCAGCCCGGGTCACTCGATGGCAGTCTGATCACGCGTTCAATCATAGCGCAGCGCGCTCGCCTTGCCGCGGAACACCCAATAGGCGAAGGCGGAATAGGCGACGATGACGGGCAGCACGACGCAGGACCCGACGAAGATGATGAACAGGCTCTCGCGCGCACTCGCCGCCCGCCAGATGTCGAGCCGCTCCGGCACGATATACGGGAAGAACGAATAGGCGAGGCCGGCGAAGCCGAGCACGAACAGTAGGATGGCGCCGACGAACGGCACCCCGTCGAGCGAGTGGTCCGCGCGCGGCATACGCCGCAGCATCACGGCGAGCGCGACGAACGCGACCGCAGTGACGAGCGGGACCCGCCGGCGCCGCGGTGATTGAGGTCACTCTGCGAACGAAACCCACCGTCGGCCCGCCAGAGCGCGCGCCGGATCTGGAGTGGCTTTCGCTCGTGATGAACCGGACCCGATTTCCGCTCGTCCCCGCTTTCGCGGGAATGAGCGGAGTGCGGGTCGACGTCAGCGAATACGGTTCTAGCGCCCCCTCTCGCGCGCCGGGAAGGCCGACGATGTCCTGAGGCTGCAGAAGTTCCTCAATGTCTGCGCTTCACGATCGCCGAGTCCGGAGACGGCTCCCCGCTCCATGACCCGCGCGCTCATCACCGCTTCCCTGCCGAGCGCAGCGCTCTGACCGCCTCAAGAGACTTCTGGATGTGGGCGGTCGCTCCCATGTCCCGAACGGACGATACGATCGTTCCGTCAGGCGCAATCACGTACGAAACCCGATCAGCGGCCGGCAAGTTGACGAAGCCGATCACAAATGCCGCATCGTACTGCTTGACCACCTTCATCTCAGGATCGGCCCCCACGGGGAACCGGTCGCGGCATTCGAGCGAAGAGAATCTGCGCTGTGTTTCGATGTTGTCGGCCGAGATCCCGATAACGCTTGCGCCGTTCGCCGCGAATTCATCCATTGCGTCCGCGAAGAGGTTCGCCTCCTCCGTGCACACGCCTGTAAATGATTTGGGATAGAAGTACAGAACGACCGGCCCCTTCTCGAGGGCGTCGGCGAGCGAAAACAGAAACGGCTGGCCGCCGAGCGCCGCTTCGATCGTGAAAGCCGGGGCCTGTGCGCCTACCGGAAGACGTGCCTGCGCGGGCGTACCTAAGAACGCCAGAATAGCCGCAAGAACGAGTTTCGTGAGACGCATGATGCGGACTTTTCTTCCTAGGAAAGCTCGATCATACTCGATGCGCCCCGGAGCCTCGCACAGAGAATGCCGCCCGTTGACACGGGCGGTCCCTTGCATCTCGGCAATCTCGTAGACGACCCACCACGTGATTGCTTCGCTGCAATGCGTCGTTAGTGCCGCATCACGAGTTCTCCTGGACATTCAAGCCGCCAGGAAAATCCCTCAGGTCGAAACGCAAGCCCGCTCACCGTCCCGTCGAGCGTACTCTTCGCGATGCGACTGAGCAGCTTGTGCCCAAAACCTTCATGACGCGGAGGATCGACCCGCGGGCCTCGTAGCTCCTCCCACGTCAGACGGAACCGCTTGGGTGTGTGCGCTTGGTCGACATCCCATCGAATCACGACTCGCCCGTCGGGAGAGGACAAAGCCCCGTACTTCACCGCATTCATCGCGAGCTCGTGAAACGCGAGCCCGATGATTTGCGCCGCCTCCGGATGAATCATGATCGCCGGCCCTGCCGCGTCTATGCGAGCAGCGATGTCGGTAAACTGCTCAGTTTGCGCAATGATGAGTGCGTCGATCGAGGCGCCCGCCCAACCCTACTCGACAAGGAGATCATGGCAACGCCCGATTGCCATCAGCCGATCCTCGAACAGCTTCTGGAACTCGCCGAAGCTGATCGCCCGCTGCACCGTCTGATTAGCGATGGCGAGCACGACCATGAGAAGAATCTTCGAACGATGCGATAGCTCGTTCATGATGAAGCGGATGTGCTCCTCGTTCCGCTTCCGCTCACTGATATCGACAACGGAAGCGACCACGAAGGTCCCGTTGTCGGCGCGGAACGGATTGATGCCGATCTCCAACGGAAACTCGTCCCCGTCTTTCCGGCGTCCATACAGGTCACGTCCAGCTCCCATCGGCCGCGGTACAGGGTCGCGTGTAAAATTGTCGCGCAGCCCGGAATGCCGCGCGCGAAACCGCTCAGGCATCAGAATCTCGATCGGCTTTCCAACTAGACCGTTTTTCGCTCA
>NZ_JBEOMB010000149.1:0-786 GCF_046000175.1 Rhodoplanes sp. SY1 | reverse complement strand
CGCGACGATCGGCTTCAGCCGTAGCGGCGGCACAGGGCGATGAACAGGTGGACCGACCACGTGTCCGCGACCGTGAACTTCATCTCGATCGGCGGATCGTGCCGCTGCACGTCCGCCAGTCGCGCTCGTACACGTTCAAGTGCCGCCTCTGCCGCCAGCCGCTCGCCGATCGTCCCGGCTCCGGAAAACAGCGCCTCGATCTTCCGCAGCTTGTCCCGTAGCTGCGATTCGGTGGACATGGCGGCCTCCGCTCTCGGTCGTGCCGCTCCGAACCCACCACCCGGTCACCCCACCGTCAATCGGCGGGCGACCGCCGTCCACGACTTCTGCCGGAGGCCCTGCCCGATAAAGCAAGACCCCGTGACCGTGCTCCCTTCGTGACGCTCACGTTCACCTCGACGAGATCGCCCGCACCGTCGCCAAGGGCGCCCACGCCGTCCTGCTGCTCGACCGTGCCGGCTGGCACACCACGCCGGCCCTGAAGGTGCCGAGGAACGTGACCTTGCTGTTCCTGCCGTCGCGCTCGCCGGAGCTCAACCCGGTCGAGAACGTCTGGCAGTTCCTGCGCGGCAACTGGCTCTCCAACCGCGTCTTCGACAACTACGACGACATCGTCGACGCCGCCTGCGACGCTTGGCGACGCCTCGTCGCCCAGCCGGAGACTATCACCTCGATCGGAATGCGAGCTTGGGCTCACATCGGTCAATCATGAGGGCCGTTGGTATCACTTCCAAATTGGGGCGGCGCGAACTCTACCGCTGGGTGCGTGAGGACGTGCTCGACCGC
>NZ_JBEOMB010000148.1:0-867 GCF_046000175.1 Rhodoplanes sp. SY1 | reverse complement strand
GCAGGACGCCGGGACGATCACAGCGTTCAAAAAAACTTCGCGACGACGCTGAGCGCCTATCTCGAAGGCGTCGCCGAGCGCAAGCCGGTCGAGATCTGGTTCCAGGACGAGGCGCGCATCGGCCAGAAGAACGGGATCGTGCGCATGCGGGCGCGGCGCGGTTCGCGGCCACGTCAGCCCGCCGATCAGCGCTACGAGAACGCCTGGCTGTTCGGGGCCATCTGCCCGGCGCGCGGCACCGGGGCCGCGGTAGCCATGCCGGCGGCCGACACCGAGGCCATGCAGGTCCACCTCGACGAGATCGCCCGCACCGTCGCCACAGGCGCTCACGCCGTCCTGCTGCTCGACCGTGCCGGCTGGCACACCACGCCGGCTCAGAAGGTGCCGAGGAACGTGACCTTGCTGTTCCTGCCGTCGCGCTCGCCGGAGCTCAACCCGGTCGAGAACGTCTGGCAGTTCCTGCGCGGCAACTGGCTCTCCAACCGCGTCTTCGACACCTACGACGACATCGTCGACGCCGCCTGCGACGCCTGGCGCCGCCTCGTAGCCCAGCCCGAGACCATCACGTCCATCGGAATGCGAGCATGGGCTCACATCGGTTAGACATGAGGGCCGTTGGTATGAGGAGACCTGTGCGCGGGTTGGGAGGTCGACTGATTTTCGCGGTTTTTGCTGTCGACCGCGGAGATGAGGCGAATCGGCGGGCGTGGTGGCGTGCAGGCTCGCTGGTTCGGCTCGGATGGCCATTACGATCCACATCGACATCGCCGCCGTGGCGGTGTCACGTCCGCCCGATTGGGTCAGGCGGCGGTCGTGATGGTCATCGCCCGTTTCAGATTGTAGGCGATGGCGGTGAGGTGGATTAGG